>NZ_JBNNHG010000082.1:0-16005 GCF_050268705.1 Stenotrophomonas sp. NPDC077659
CCTTGGTGTGCGCTTCGATCTGGCTGTAGCCGGCGGCGCTGAACACCTGTACGGCTCGGCCAGGTCACCAGCTGGCCGGGCGACTGGGCCAACTACGAGCGCCGCCGCGAAGAACGCCTGAACGCACAGGCACAGGAAAACGCCCGCTTCGACAAGCTGCTGGCGCAGGAAGAAGTGTGGATCCGCCAGGGCATCAAGGCCCGCCGCACCCGCGACGAAGGCCGCGTGCGCCGCCTGAAGGCGATGCGCAACGAGCGTTCCGAGCGCCGCGAACTCAGCGGCAACGTCAAGATGGAAGCCGCGCAGGGTGTCAGCTCCGGCAAGAAGGTCATCGACGTCAAGGACATTTCGTTCGCCTTCGGCGACCGCACCATGGTCCGCGACTTCACCACCACCATCCTGCGTGGCGACCGCATCGGCCTGATCGGCCCCAACGGCAGCGGCAAGACCACGCTGCTGAAGCTGCTGCTGGGCGAACTGCAGCCGGCCAAGGGTGAAGTCAACGCCGGTACCAACCTGCAGATCGCCTATTTCGACCAGTACCGTGCGGTGCTGCGTGAGGACTGGAGCGCCATCGAGAACGTGGCCGAAGGCCGCGATTTCCTCGAGTTCAACGGCAAGCGCAAGCACGTGCATGCCTATCTGCAGGATTTCATGTTCACCCCCGAGCGTGCGCGCGCACCGATCACCCGCCTTTCCGGTGGCGAGCGCAACCGCCTGCTGCTGGCCAAGCTGTTCGCGCAGCCGTCCAACCTGCTGGTGATGGACGAACCGACCAACGACCTCGACGTGGAAACCCTGGAGCTGCTGGAAGAGCTGCTGGGCGACTACACCGGCACGCTGTTGCTGGTCAGCCACGACCGTGACTTCATCGACAACGTGGTGACCTCCACGCTGGTGATGGAAGGCGATGGCGTGATTGGCGAATACGTGGGCGGCTACACCGACTGGCAGCGCTATGCGGCCAGCGTGGCGGCTCCTGCGGCGCCCCCCGCCGCCAAACCGGCGGCCGCTGCTGCCGTTGCAGCTTCGACCGCAGCGCCCAAGCGCAAGCTGGCCTACAAGGAGGCGCGCGAACTGGAACAGCTGCCCAAGACCATCGAGACGCTGGAAGGCGATGTGGAAGGGCTGACCGCCGCGATGAACGACCCGGCGTTCTACACCCGCAGCAGCGCCGAGGTGACCGCACACACCCAGCAGCTGGCCAAGGTGCAGGCCGAGCTGGATGCGGCGTACGCGCGCTGGGAAGAGCTGGAAGGTTGAGGATTCGTGCGGACCAACGGTCCGCACCTACCGACGACGATGCCCGGTAGATCCACGCCATGCGTGGATGGGTGATCCATCTGTGCGGACCAACGGTCCGCACCCACCGCACCCACCGGAATGCGGGGGGTCATTTGACCCCGTGCAGATCCCGCAGCTGGCTCGGCCGGCTGCCGAAGTACGCGGCCAGGTCGGCGATGTCCTGATCGCTCAGGTCCTTCGCCTGCGGGGTCATCAACGCGTGCTGGCGGTCGCCGGCACGGTAGGCCTGCAGGGCGTGGGCCAGGTAATCACCGTACTGCCCACCCAGTTTCGGGTAGGTCGGGTCGATCGGCGCATTGCCGTCGGCACCATGGCAATCAATGCAGCTCTGGTTGGTCGCTTTTCCCTTCACCCTGGCCCGGGCTTCGCCGGCCGCCTCACGGCCCGCCGGCAGGCCCGCCGAGGAAGACGAACCGTGTTCGCCACTGGCATGGCCGGGGTCGCCTGCGGATTTCTCACTGCTTTCCACCTGCGACTGCGAGCAGGCCGCCAGCAGCAGGGCAACGGACAGGGCGATGGCGTGACGCACCGTATGCGCGGCTTTCGACATGGGCGGGCCTTACTTGACGGTGGACAGGTAAACAGCGAGATCGGCGATCTCCTGTTCGCTGAAGCTCATCGACTGTGCCTGCATCGTCGGATGCCGGCGCTTGCCCTGGCGGTACTCGGTCAGGGCCTGGGTCAGGTACTGCTGGGTCTGGCCACCGATCTTGGGTACCCGGTAACTGGGGTAGGCGTTCTTGTAACCGGTGATGCCATGGCAACCCTGGCACGTATAGGCCAGCACCCGGCCGTTGTCGAAATTGCCGTCCGGGGTGGCGGCAGCGGGCGGGGTGGCCGGGGCCGGAGCCGGGGCGGGTGCTGCAGGAGCAGGGGCGGGCTGTGCGGCGGCCCCGAGGGGCAGGAGGACGGCCAGAGCGAGACAAGCGGCGAGCGGCTGCGGGCGCATGATGTCGTTATCCGGGGATTCGGGTCTGGTCGTTCCGGCGTGGGGTACGGAACGACCCGAGTATAGCCCCAGGTTTCATCTAGCTGAAATGGGGCGGCTCGACGGACTGGGTGAAGGCACCATGACCTTTGGGATATGGTGTTGCCGTGAAGTGGTGCATTACTTTGCTACCACACCTGCCCACGCATCCTCCAGGAACTGACGATGTCGCACCCCAACTTCCCGCCCGGCCGCCGCACTGGACTCTGTGCCGCTGCCCTGCTCATTTCCACCTCCCTGCTGTTGGGCGGTTGCGCTGCGGGCCCCAATTCTGAAGCCAAGGCCGCCGACGCCAAGGAAGAGAAGAAGGTCGATGCGGTGCCGGTGGAAGTGGCCGTGGCCAACCATCGCGCTGTTGCCGCCAGCTACACCGGCACCGCCGCGCTGGAACCGCGCGCCGAATCGCAGGTGGTGGCCAAGACCTCCGGCGTGGCGCTGGCCGTGCTGGTGGAGGAAGGCCAGCGGGTGACCGCCGGCCAGCCGCTGGTGCGCCTGGACCCGGACCGCGCGCGCTTGGCCGTGGCACAGAGCGAAGCGCAGATGCGCAAGCTGGAAAACGACTACCAGCGTGCGCAGAAGCTGGTCGGCCAGCAGCTGGTCAGTGCCGCCAGCGTCGACCAGCTGCGCTACGACCTGGAAAACGTGCGTGCGCAGTACCGCCTGGCGACGCTGGAACTGTCCTACACCACCGTGGTGGCACCGATCTCCGGGGTGATCGCCTCGCGGTCGATCAAGACCGGCAACTTCGTGCAGATCAATACGCCCATCTTCCGCATCGTCGACAACTCGCAGCTGGAGGCCACCCTCAACGTGCCAGAACGCGAACTGGCGACGCTGCGCGCCGGCCAGCCGGTCACCCTCACCGCCGACGCGCTGCCGGGGCAGAGCTTCACCGGCACGGTGGACCGCATCGCCCCGGTGGTTGATTCCGGCAGTGGCACCTTCCGCGTGGTCAGCGCCTTCAACGGCACCGAGCATGCGCTGCAACCGGGCATGTTCGGGCGCATCCGCATCGACTACGACCAGCGTGCAGACGCCTTGGTAGTGCCGCGCCTGGCCCTGCTGGACGACGGCGAGCCGGCGGTGTTCCGCGTGCGCGAAGGCAAGGTGGCGCGCGTGCCGGTGAAGCTGGGCTACGCCGAAGGCCCGTGGGTGGAAATCCGCGAAGGCCTGGCGGCCGGCGACCGGATCGTCACCGCCGGCAAGGTCGCCCTGCGCGATGGCACCTCCGTGCAGATCATTGCCGATCCCACCGCCAGCAAGGCCAAACCGGCCACCGTGGCCGCCGCCACACCCGCAGACAAGGCCGGGAGCCAGCAATGAATACCCCGGGACACGACCACGGTGCCTCGCCAGCGCGCGACGGCGCCGCTGCCGGCATGCGCGGCGGCCTGGTGGAATTCGCCACCCGCCGCCGCGTCACCATCGCCATGTTCACGGTCACCCTGCTGCTGTTCGGCCTGATCGCGCTGAACAACCTCAAGGTCAACCTGCTGCCGGACCTGAGCTATCCCACCCTGACCGTGCGTACCGAATACACCGGCGCGGCACCGACGGAGATCGAAAGCCTGATCACCCAGCCGGTGGAAGAAGCCGTAGGCGTGGTCAAGAACCTGCGCAAGCTGAAGTCGGTCTCGCGCACCGGGCAGAGCGATGTGGTGCTCGAATTCGCCTGGGGCACCAACATGGACCAGGCCAGCCTGGAAGTGCGCGACAAGATGGAAGCGCTGAACCTGCCACTGGAGGCCAAGGCGCCGGTGCTGCTGCGCTTCAATCCGTCCACCGAGCCGATCATGCGCCTGGTGCTGTCAACCAAGGCCAGCCCGGCCAGCGATGAAGATGCCATCCGCGAACTGACCGGCCTGCGCCGCTATGCCGACGAAGACCTGAAGAAGAAGCTGGAACCGGTGACCGGCGTGGCGGCGGTGAAGGTCGGCGGTGGCCTGGAAGATGAGATCCAGGTGGACATCGACCAGCAGAAGCTGGCCCAGCTCAACCTGCCCATCGACACCGTCATCAAGCGCCTGAAGGAAGAGAACATCAACATCTCCGGTGGTCGCCTGGAGGAGGGTTCGCAACGCTTCCTGGTACGCACCGTCAACCAGTTCGCCGATCTGGAAGAAATCCGCAACCTGCTGGTCACCACCCAGTCGTCCAACGGCAGCGCCGCCGATTCGGCCCTGCAGCAGATGTTCAACATCGCTGCGTCCACCGGTTCGGCAGCGGCCGTCGCCGCGGCGTCGGCGGCGCAGAGTGCCTCCTCCGGTGGTGGTTCCAGCGTCGTTGCCAACGGCGTGCCGGTACGCCTGAAGGATGTGGCAACCGTGCGCCAGGGCTACAAGGAGCGCGAAGCGATCATCCGCCTGGGTGGCAAGGAATCGGTCGAGCTGGCGATCTACAAGGAAGGCGACGCCAATACCGTTGCCACCGCCGAAGCGCTGCGCAAGCGCCTGGAGCAGATCAAGGCCACGTTCCCCAGCGATGCCGAACTGACCACCATCGAGGACCAGTCGCGCTTCATCGAACACGCCATCAGTGACGTCAAGAAGGATGCGGTGATCGGCGGCCTGCTCGCCATCCTCATCATCTTCCTGTTCCTGCGTGATGGCTGGTCCACCTTCGTCATCAGCCTGTCGCTGCCGGTCTCGATCATCGCCACGTTCTTCTTCATGGGCCAGCTCGGCCTGAGCTTGAACGTGATGTCGCTGGGCGGCCTGGCGCTGGCCACCGGCCTGGTGGTGGATGACTCGATCGTGGTGCTGGAAAGCATCGCCAAGGCGCGCGAACGCGGGCTGGGCATCCTGCAGGCGGCCATCGTCGGTACCCGTGAAGTGAGCATGGCGGTGGTGGCCTCCACGCTGACAACTATTGCCGTGTTCCTGCCGCTGGTGTTCGTCGATGGCATTGCCGGCCAGCTGTTCCGCGACCAGGCGCTGACTGTGGCGATCGCCATCGCGATCTCGCTGCTGGTATCGATGACCCTGATCCCGATGCTCAGTTCGCTGAAGGGCAGGCCGCCGCTGGCGTTCCCGGAAGAAGCCGCCGCCGAAGCCTGGCGCCCGCAGAGCCGCTGGCAGAAGCCGGTCGCGCTCGGCCGTCGCGGCTTCGTGGCCAGCATGCGCTGGACCTTCTTCGCCCTGGCCTGGCTGGTGGTGCGGGTGTGGCGCGGCGTGGTCGCCGTGGTCGGGCCGGTCATGCGCAAGGCCAGCGACATCGCGATGAAGCCGTACGCCGGTGCCGAACGTGGCTACCTGCGGCTGCTGCCGAGTGCACTCGCGCACCCGGGCAAGGTGCTGTCGCTGGCCGCGCTGGCCTTCGTCGGCACCATGGCGCTGGTGCCGATGCTCGGTGCCGACCTGATTCCGCAGCTGGCCCAGGACCGTTTCGAGATGACGGTGAAACTGCCCGCCGGCACCCCGTTGAAGCAGACCGACGCCCTGGTGCGCGAACTGCAGCTGGCCCATGGCAAGGGCGAAGGCGTGGCCTCGCTGTACGGTGTCAGCGGCAGCGGCACGCGGCTGGACGCCAGCCCGACCGAGAGCGGCGAGAACATCGGCAAGCTGACCGTGGTGATGCAAGGCGGCGGCAACGCGCGCACCGAGGCCGAGATCACCGAGCGCCTGCGCGGCACCATCGGCCAGCATCCGGGCGCGCAGGTCGATTTCGCGCGGCCGGCATTGTTCAGCTTCTCCACGCCGCTGGAAATCGAACTGCGCGGGCAGGACATGGCTACTCTGGAGCAGGCCGGCCAGCGCCTGGCCGCACTGCTGCGCGGCAACGCGCACTACGCCGACGTTAAGTCGACGGTGGAAGAAGGCTTCCCGGAAATCCAGATCCGCTTCGACCAGGAACGCGCCGGTGCGCTGGGCCTGACCACCCGCCAGATCGCCGATGTGGTGGTGAAGAAGGTGCGGGGTGACGTGGCCACCCGCTACAGCTTCCGTGACCGCAAGATCGATGTGCTGGTGCGTGCGCAGGAGGGGGACCGTGCCAGCGTGGACAGCATCCGCCGCCTGATCGTGAACCCCGGCAGCAGCCGCCCGGTCACCCTGGACGCGGTGGCCGACGTGGTCGCCACCACCGGCCCCAGCGAGATCCATCGCGCCGATCAGACCCGCGTGGCCGTGGTCTCGGCCAACCTGCGCGACATCGATCTGGGCGCGGCCATGCGTGAAGTGCAGCAGATGGTGGCCGAGCAGCCGCTGGGTGCGGGCGTCGGCCTGCACATCGGCGGCCAGGGCGAGGAACTGGCGCAGGCGGCGAAGTCGCTGATCTTCGCCTTCGGCCTGGCCATCTTCCTGGTCTACCTGGTGATGGCCTCGCAGTTCGAATCGCTGCTGCACCCGTTCGTCATCCTGTTCACCATCCCGCTGGCCCTGGTCGGCGCGATCCTGGCGCTGATGCTGACCGGAAAACCCATTTCGGTGGTGGTGTTCATCGGCCTGATCCTGCTGGTCGGCCTGGTCACCAAGAACGCGATCATCCTGATCGACAAGGTGAACCAGCTGCGCGAAGCCGGCGTGGCCAAGCATGAGGCGCTGGTGGAGGGCGCACGCTCGCGCCTGCGGCCGATCATCATGACCACCCTGTGCACCCTGTTCGGCTTCCTGCCGCTGGCGGTGGCGATGGGCGAGGGCCTCGAGGTGCGCGCGCCGATGGCGATCACCGTCATCGGTGGCCTGCTGGTGTCGACCCTGCTGACCCTGCTGGTCATCCCGGTGGTGTACGACCGGATGGACCGCCGCGGCGATGCGTACTACCGCGAGCGCGGCCGCAAGCATGCCGGCGAAGGTCTGCACGCGGCAGAGGACGGGCATGCAGCGGGTGCGGAGGAACCGGCATGAGTGTTGCCGAGTTCTCCATCCGTCGTCCGGTCACCACCATCATGTGCTTCATCTCGCTGGTGGTGGTGGGCCTGATCGCCTCGTTCCGGTTGCCGCTGGAAGCGCTGCCGGACATCTCCGCGCCGTTCCTGTTCGTGCAGATTCCCTACACCGGCTCGACCCCGGAAGAAGTGGAACGGACCATCATCCGCCCGGTGGAGGAATCGCTGGCGACGATGACCGGCATCAAGCGCATGCGCTCGCAGGCGACGTCTGAAGCGGCGTCGATCTTCATCGAGTTCAGCGACTGGGACCGCGATATCGCCATCGCCGCCTCCGATGCGCGTGAACGCATCGATTCCATCCGCAGCGACCTGCCCGACGACCTGCAGCGCTACAACGTGTTCAAGTGGTCCAGCAGCGACCAGCCGGTGCTGAAGGTCCGCCTGGCCAGCGCCACCGACCTGACTGCGGCCTACGACATGCTCGACCGCGAGTTCAAGCGGCGCATCGAGCGCATCCCGGGCGTGGCCCGCGTGGACATCACCGGTGCACCGCCGAACGAGGTCGAGATCGCCATCGATCCCGACCGGCTCAGCGCGCACGGCCTGAGCATCAACGAACTCAGCGACCGCCTGCGCACGCTGAACTTCTCGATCTCGGCCGGGCAGATCACCGACAACGGCCAGCGCGTGCGCGTGCAGCCGGTGGGCGAGATCACCGACCTGCAGGAAATGCGTGACCTGGTGATCAACGCCAAGGGCCTGCGCCTGGGTGACATCGCCGAGGTGCGGCTGAAGCCGGCACGGATGAACTACGGGCGTCGCCTCGACGGCAACCCGGCCATCGGCCTGGACATCTTCAAGGAGCGCAGCGCCAACCTGGTGGACGTTTCGCGCGCTGCCCTGGCCGAGGTCGAGGCGATACGCGCGCAGGAGTCGATGCGCGATGTGCAGATCAAGGTCATCGACAACCAGGGCAAGGCGGTCACCTCCTCGCTGCTGGAACTGGCCGAGGCCGGTGCGGTCGGCCTGATCCTGTCGGTCACCGTGCTGTTCTTCTTCCTGCGCCACTGGCCGTCCACCCTGATGGTGACCCTGGCGATCCCGATCTGCTTCACCATCACCCTGGGCTTCATGTATTTCGCCGGGGTAACGCTGAACATCCTGACCATGATGGGCCTGCTGCTGGCCGTGGGCATGCTGGTGGACAACGCCGTGGTGGTGGTGGAGAGCATCTACCAGGAACGCGAGCGGATGCCGGGCCAGCCGCGGCTGGCCTCGATCATCGGTACCCGCAACGTGGCCATCGCACTCAGCGCCGGTACCTTGTGCCACTGCATCGTGTTCGTGCCCAACCTGTTTGGAGAAACCAACAACATCAGCATCTTCATGGCGCAGATCGCGATCACCATCTCGGTCTCGCTGCTGGCCTCGTGGCTGGTGGCGGTCAGCCTGATTCCGATGCTGTCCGCGCGCATGGCCACGCCCAAGCTGCTGCATTCGCAGACCGGCGTGATCGCCCGCCTGCAGCGCCGCTATGCCCGCCTGCTGGACTGGTCGCTGCGCCATCGTGGCTGGAGCCTGCTGGGCATCGTGCTGGTGGTGCTGGTCAGCCTGGTACCGATGAAGCTGACCAAGGTGGACATGTTCGGTGGTGGCGGTGGCAAGGACATCTTCATCGGCTACATGTGGAAGGGTGCCTACACCTATCGGCAGATGTCCGACGAAGTGGCGCGCGTCGAAGCCTGGGTGGAGCAGAACCGCGAGCGGCTGCACGTGCAGCAGGTCTACTCCTGGTACAGCGAGCAGGAAGGCAGCTCTACCATCGTGACCATCGACGAGAAGCATGCCAAGGACATCAAGGCGCTGCAGGAGGATATCCGCAAGGGCCTGCCGAAGTCGGCGCGTACCGATTACTTCGTCGGCAACCAGGGCGGCGATGGCGGCAGCGGCAACCAGGGTGTCCAGGTTCAGCTGGTGGGCGATTCCAGCAGCATGCTGCAGCAGATCGGTGAGGAAGTGCTGCCGCTGCTGGCCCAGCGTGCCGAGCTGCGCGACGTCCGCATCGACAACGGTGAAAAGGGCGGCGAACTGAAAGTGCGTGTTGACCGTGAGCGCGCCGCAGCCTTCGGCTTCAATGCCGAACAGGTTGCCAGCTTCGTTGGCCTGGCCCTGCGTGGCGCACCCTTGCGTGAGTTCCGCCGCGGCGACAATGAAGTGCCGGTGTGGGTGCGGTTTGCCGGTGCCGAGCAGAGCAGTCCGGAAGACCTGGCCAGCTACAGCGTGCGCACCGGTGATGGCCGCAGCGTGCCGCTGCTGAGTCTGGTGACGGTGGATGTCGGCTCATCGGCCACCCAGATCGGCCGCACCAACCGCCAGACCACGCTGACCATCAAGGCCAATCTGGCCGGGAAGATCACCGCGCCCGACGGCCGCAAGGCCATTGAAGCCGTGCTCAAGCCGATGAGCTTCCCGGCCGGCTATGGCTACAGTTTCGACGGCGGCGACTACGGCAATGACAACGAAGCGATGCAGCAGATGGTGTTCAACCTGCTCATCGCCCTGGTGATGATCTACGTGGTGATGGCAGCGGTATTCGAGTCGCTGCTGTTCCCGGCGGCGATCATGAGCGGCGTGCTGTTCTCGATCTTCGGCGTGTTCTGGCTGTTCTGGATCACCGGCACCGCGTTCGGCATCATGTCCTTCATCGGCATCCTGGTGCTGATGGGTGTGGTCGTGAACAACGGCATCGTGATGATCGAGCACATCAACAACCTGCGGCGCAGCGGCATGGGCCGCACCCAGGCACTGGTGGAAGGCTCGCGCGAGCGCCTGCGGCCGATCATGATGACGATGGGTACAGCGATCCTGGCGATGGTGCCGATTTCGCTGACCAGCACGCAGATGTTCGGTGATGGCCCGGAGTACGCCCCGATGGCGCGCGCGATTGCCGGCGGCCTGGCGTTCTCCACCGTGGTCAGCCTGCTGTTCCTGCCGACCATCTATGCGGTGCTGGATGACCTGCGCAGTGCAGTGGCGCACCTGATCCGGCGCGCGCGCGGGCTGGAACCGGTAGAGCCGGGCGCTGCCCGGCTGTAACGCGCAACATCGTGTTTGTGGTGGGGGGAGGGACACTGTAGAGCCGAGCCATGCTCGGCTGCCTTTCGCCTGCCTTTCGCCTGCCGATGCCGTCGACCGGTAGAGCCGGGCGCTGCCCGGCTGTTAAGCGCAACATTGTGTTTGTGGTGGGGGGAGACCGGTCGTAGTGGGGCGGTCTCCCCCTTTTTTTTCCGCCGGGCATGGCCCGGCGGGGCGCGGCAATCAACCCGCAACCTGGCCCCACACTTTGCCTGCAGTCAGCCACAGGCCCAGCATGCTGCCAATGTTGGTCAGCATGAAGGTCAGCACCACGCGGGTAACACGGTTGCGGTACCAGCCTTTCAGGCTCTGCGCATCGTCACGCAGCTTGAGGAAATCCTCGTAGGCCGGCTTGCGCAGGCGCGCTTCCACCAGCGCCGAAAATGCGCCGGTGGGGATGCTCAGGCGGAACGGCTTGAACGGCGCCACCGCGATCGCGGTGAGGATGCTCAGCGGATGGCTGCCGGCCAGCAGGCAGCCGATGCCGGCCAGGCCGCCGGTGTACATCGCCCACGTTGCCAGCAGTTCGGTACCCACGCCCAGGCCGCCCCGGTAGAAGCCCACTGCGATGCCGGTGATGACAATGGCCAGGATGCCCAAGGTGAACCACGGGATGTTGCGCTTCTTCGGCACCGCTTCCAGTTCCGCGCGCAGGGGCGCAGGTGCGGCGGTGTCGGTTTCCAGATAGCGCGCCAGCCCGGCCAGGTGGCCGGCACCGACCACGGCCAGCACTTCGCGCAACTGCGGGTGGTGTTCCTCGCGCAGGCGCGTAGCCATGTAACGGTCGCGCTCGCCGATGATGGTCTCGTACAGCGCCGGGTTTTCAGTGGCGAACTCACCGAAGCTTGATTCCAGCATGTCGCCCTGCTTGAGCTTCTCGATTTCGTTCTCGCCCACTTCTTCCGACGAAAACAGGCCGGCGCCCAGGCCGGCCACCAGCTTCAGCTTGCCGAAGAAGCCCAGCCGCTGCGAGGCGCGGCGGAAGGTCAGGCCGACTTCGCGGTCGATCAGCTGTACCGGCAGGCCGCGCTCGCGCGCCAGATCCACTGCGCGCTTCAGCTCGGCGCCGGGCTCGATGCCCAGCTGCTCGGCCAGGCGGCGCTGGTAGGCCGACAGTGCCAGGTTGGCGGCAAACAGCGCCACGCGGCCTTTGCGGATCACTTCCACCAGGTCCAGCTTGGCCAGTGTGTCCGGGTCGCTCAGCGCCTGCAGGCGCTGCGGGTCCAGTTCGACGGCCACAGCATCGAAGCGGCCGCTGTCGATGGCCTTTTCCACCGCCTCGACGCTGGCGTGGGAAACGTGGGCGGTGCCCAGCAGGGTGTAACGCACGCCGTCGCGTTCAACGACGCGCACCGGCTGGCCGGCGAACAGATCGTCGCCGGTTTCGGGAAGGGTTTCAGTCATGGGTTCATTCATTGGAAGGTGCGGTGCCGGCGCCATCGCCGAGCGCGCGCTGCATCTGTACGGTGTCCAGCCAGCGGCCGTGCTTGCGGCCCAGGCCTTTGAACACGCCCACCAGGTGGAAGCCGAAGCGTTCGTGCAGCTTGATGGAAGCGGTATTGGTCGGCTCGCCGATCACGGCTACCATCTGCCGGTAGCCGCGCGCCACGCAGGCATCGATCAGCGCCTGCAGCAGGCTGGTGCCCACGCCCTTGCCCTGGTAGGCGGCG
Organism: Stenotrophomonas sp. NPDC077659; assembly: GCF_050268705.1. Taxonomy (NCBI): domain Bacteria; kingdom Pseudomonadati; phylum Pseudomonadota; class Gammaproteobacteria; order Lysobacterales; family Lysobacteraceae; genus Stenotrophomonas; species Stenotrophomonas sp. NPDC077659. The sequence goes on from NZ_JBNNHG010000082.1 coordinate 11,927, forward strand.
TCGACGTAGACCGAGTTTTCCACGGTCCACTGGTAGGCTACGCGGGTGCGGTAGGTGTTGGCGTAGGCATAGCCCGCCACCTGGCCATCGATCTCGGCGACCAGGTAGGGGAAGCCACGGTCGATGATGTCGCGCATGCGGCGCAGCATCTCGTCCTGCTCGGGGATGTCGTACTCGTAGGTGTTGACGAAGTCGGTCACTTCCACCGCGTAGATCGCGGTGATCGCGGCGATGTCGGCCGGGCCGGCATCACGGATGAGGACGGCCATGGCAGCGCTCCGGCTCAGTCGATGTAGCGCTTGAGCAGGTCACCGTACGCATCGATGCGACGGTCGCGCAGGAACGGCCAGATGCGGCGCACATGCTCGCTGCGCTGCAGGTCGACATCGCACAGCAGCACGGTGGCCTCCGTGCCGGCTTCGGCCAGGAATTCGCCCTGCGGGCCCAGCACGTGGCTGTTGCCCCAGAACTGGATGCCCGAGGCGCCCAGCGGCGAAGCCTCATGGCCGACGCGGTTGCAGCTCAGCACCGGCAGGCCGTTGGCCACGGCGTGGCCGCGGTGGCTCAGCACCCAAGCGTCGCGCTGGCGGGTCTTCTCGTCCTGCACATCGTCCGGGTCCCAGCCGATCGCGGTGGGGTACAGCAGCAGTTCGGCACCGGCCAGCGCCATCAGGCGCGCCGCTTCCGGGTACCACTGGTCCCAGCACACCAGCACGCCAAGGCGACCCACCGAGGTATCGATCGGCGTGAAGCCGATGTCGCCCGGGGTGAAGTAGAACTTTTCGTAGAAGCCCGGATCGTCCGGGATGTGCATCTTGCGGTACTTGCCCAGCAGGGTGCCGTCCTTCTCGAAGACCACCGCGGTGTTGTGGTACAGGCCGGCGGCACGGCGCTCGAACAGCGAGCCGACCAGCACCACGCCGTGCTTCTTCGCCAGTGCGCCCAGGCGCTCGGTGCTCGGACCGGGGATCGGCTCGGCCAGATCGAACTCGTCCACCGACTCGTGCTGGCAGAAGTACGGGCCATTGTGCAGTTCCTGCAGCAGCACCAGTTTCGCGCCCTGCGCAGCCGCCTCGGCCACGCGTGCTTCGATCACCGCCAGGTTGGCGGCGGCATCACCGTGGTTGCGCTCCTGGATCAGGGCGACGGTAAGGGGGCTGCGCGAGTTCATGCGGGGCGTTCCTGCGGGGGAAAACCAGCATGTTAGCGCGGATGGGCGGCGACGGCGTGTCGCGCGCTGAATGGGCCGGTGTTGTAGAGCCGAGCCCATGCTCGGCTGCGTTCTGCTCCGGTTGCGCGAGTGCGCCAGCCGAGCGTGGGCTCGGCTCTACAAAAAGCCAGTCGAGCATGGCTCGACTCTACAAAAGCGGTGCCGGGCGGGGCCCGGCATCATCCGTCATGCCTTCAGCAGCCCTGCCGGCAGCTGCATGGTGATGCAGTGCAGGCTGCCGTTCTGCCAGATCAGCGAACGGCAGGGCACCTGCACGATCTCGCGGCCCGGGTGCGCCTGCGCCAGCACGTCGCGGGCCAGGTCATCGGCCGGATCGCCATAGGCCGGCATCAGCACCGCGCCATTGACGATCAGGTAGTTGGCATACGACGCGGCCAGGCGGCGGCCTTCGTCGATCACCGGCCGGGCCCACGGCAGCGGGAACAGGCGGTACGGCTGGCCATCCTTCGTGCGCAGCGCGGCCAGTTCGTTGCCCATCGCCTGCAGCTCGGCGTAGTGCGAGTCGCTCTCGTCGTCGCAGGCCTGGTAGACGATGCTGTCGACCGAAGCGAAGCGGGCGAGGGTATCGATGTGCGCGTCGGTGTCGTCGCCTTCCAGATAGCCGTGGTCCAGCCACAGCACGCGGTCCTGCTGCAGCCAGTCGGCCAGGTCGGCGCTCAGGCTGGCACGGTCGCGGTCGGGGTGGCGCTCGTGCAGGCACTTCCAGGTGGTCAGCAGGGTGCCTTCGCCATCGGTCTCGATGCCGCCGCCTTCCAGCGCAAACGGGATGCTGCGCACCGGCGCATCGTTGAACACACCGGCCTGGTCGAGCACGCCCACCAGCTGGTCGTCCAGGGTCGCGTCGAACTTGCCGCCCCAGCCGGTGAAGCGGAAATCCAGCAGCTGGAAACCACCGTCGGCGCGGCGCAGGGTGATCGGGCCGGAGTCGCGCAGCCAGGTATCGTCATACGCCGCCGTGGTGAAGCGGACCCGATCCATATCGATGCGGTTGGAGCGCAGCCGCATTTCGGCATAGGTCTCCACATCGTCGTCGGCCACGCAGATCAGCACCGGCTGGAAGCGGGTGATGGCCGCGACCAGCGCGATGTAAGTCTCCTCCACCTGGCCCAGGCGGTCGGCCCAGTCGGTATCGGCAGTGGGCCAGGCAATCAGGACGCCGCTCTGGGCTTCCCATTCGGCAGGAAAACGAAGGGTCTGTTTCATGGTCTCGCTACACAGGCCCGCCAGCGGCGGGTAGGGGGTCAGCGGATCGGCGGCTTGGGGCCGATCTCGTTCGGATCCGCCTTGTTGGCCACCACGTCGATCACCTTCTGCTTCTCGAAGTAGACGGTGAACTGCGGGTAGACCCAGCGGTTGATGGTGGGCCACTGGCGCTTCTGCCCGCCACGCGGCTGCAGCTGCTCGCTCGGCGCGCCGAACTGCGACTGCACCTGCTGCATGCTCTGGCCGCGGACGGGCAGGGCACCGGCCGGCTTTTCATTTGCCCGGTCCACAAGCAGGGTATCGGCCAGCGCCGGCGTGGCGGCGGCCAGGGTGGCCAGGACGGCCAGGGTGCCCAGGTAACGCTTCATCTCGATCTACTCCCCAGTGGTCAAGAACGGCGATTACAGCAAAAACGACAGCAAAAAAAAGCTGCATGCAACAAAAAACCGCCCGAAGGCGGTTTTTTGCATCGGGTCGGCCCCGCGTGGGACCCGCCGCGGCCCGAAGGCCGTGAGGCTTAGCGCTGACGCGCCTTGAAACGCGGGTTCGACTTGCAGATGACGAAGATCTTGCCGCGACGACGGACGACCTTGCAGTCGCGGTGACGGGCCTTCGCCGACTTCAGGGAGGACAGGACTTTCATGGCATACCTCGGCGTAAACAGTAGTTGTTCGGGTGGAGCGTGGCCGCGATATGCGAAAGACAATCGGCAGTTGACGCTCGTTCAAGCCCGCCATTCTACCGGGCTTTTCCTCGTGGTTTCAAGTGGTTGCACAAAAGATCCCGCTGGGGGCGTCTGGCAGGGGCTAGAATGGCCCCTTCACACGCTCTGGGACCCCCATGAATCCACTCGCTCCCGTCCTGACCATCGACGGCCCTTCGGGGGCCGGCAAGGGTACCATCAGCCGCATCATCGCGCGCCGCCTGGGCTGGCATTACCTGGATTCGGGCGCCTTGTACCGGGCAGTGGGCGTGGCTGCAAGCTGGGCCGACATCGACACCTCCGATGCATCGGCGCTGGTGCGCTGCACCTTCGATACCCGCGTTCAGTTTGTTGAACAGGGCGAATCGATGCGGGTCATGGTCAACGGCACCGATGCCACCGACGAGCTGCGCCTGGAAACCACCGGTGCGCTGGCCTCGGCCATCGCCGCCATCCCGGAGGTCCGCGCGGCCCTGAAGGAGCGCCAGCGCGCATTCAGGGAACTGCCGGGCCTGGTCGCCGATGGCCGTGACATGGGTACGGTGATCTTCAAGGACGCCCCCTGCAAGGTCTTTCTGACCGCCAGTGCCGAGGAGCGCGCCGAGCGCCGGCATAAGCAGTTGAAAGACAAGGGGGTTTCTGTTAGCTTTGATGACCTCCTGCGCGAGATCATGGCCCGTGACGCCCGTGATGCCCAGCGTACCGTGGCGCCCCTGAAGCCGGCAGACGATGCCGTCCTCATCGACACCACAGGCATCGGCATCGATGATGTCGTTGCCCGGGTGATGGATCTGCTTCCGGTTCCGGCTGCCTGATCCGCTCGCGCGGGAGCACTGCCAGCAGCATCGGTGGTGGTCGCGCAAAGCAGTGCTGTACCAGCTCCGTCGCCGCTGCCCTCGAAAAAAGGGGACGGAGGGGATTAAGTAGAATTAATCCCCTCCG
>NZ_JBNNHG010000083.1:0-15980 GCF_050268705.1 Stenotrophomonas sp. NPDC077659
GAGGGTCCAGGCGGTCATGCCACGCCCCCAGCCAATGGTGTGGACCGCCAACCGACCATCCTGGGTATCGACACCCACTGTGACAGCCAGCACCCCGAGCGGCGCCAGCCGCAGGGCGTACGGCTCGGCACGATCCTTGATCACGTTGTGCTTGACCGCGCGCATCGACGGGTCTTCCCACGTCTCGGCCAGCCGGTCATTCACGAAGGTCTTGAGGGAGGCAGGATCACCCTGCGCTTCCAGCCACTCCTTCACCAGGTCCAACCAGCGCGGACCCAGCCCGAACTGGTAGTACAGGCAGTTGATGGTGTAGCCGCGAATCGGCGAATCCGGGTTGGCCGCCACCCAGCGCCCGTTGGCAATCATGTCGGTCTTGAAATGTTCCTCGATGGCGACACCGCACTCGCAGCACGCGTACCACGCGTGGCTCTTGTCGGGCGACCACACCAGACCGCTCCACTGCAGCGCCTGGTAATGGCCGCAGTGGGGGCACGGCACGTGATAGCGGCGCTGGTCGCTCTTGTCATACAGCTTCGCAATCCGGCTGAGTCCGGCGATGCCCGGCGTGCTGATGTACTGGCGCTTGTAGGTGGTCGGGAATGACGATGTGCGGCCGTCCAGCATCTTCACCGGGTCGTCGCCGGTGGAGAGCTGCTGCGGCGCCTCATCGATCTCATCCACCTGAAGGTACTTCACCGTCGAGGACTTCAGGCGCTGCGGGCTGCCCATGTGCTCCACGAACAGCTGGCCGCCGGCGAAGTCCTTGAACGTGCGCTGGTTCGCGCTGTCCCGGCTGGCGGTGCTGGTCAGCGCCTTCTTGACCGCTGCGCACACCTCGATCATCGGGTTGAGCTTCTGGGCGATCCACTTGTTCATGGACACCTCACCCGGCAGCGCGTACATCATCGGGCCCGGCGCATAGTCCATCCAGTAGGCCATGGCATTGGTCGCCAGCTGGCTCTTGCCGAACTGGATCGGGAACATGCAGACCTGGTCATGCACCGGGCTGCGGGCGGACATGTTGTCCATCGGCTCACGCAGCGGCGGGTTGCGGTCCGTCACCCACCGGCCGGGCTTGCTGCCGCTCTTGGTGGACAAGCGCATGTGTTCATCGCACCACTGCGACACGCTCATGGGCCGCCGCGGCTGCAGCGAGCGCGCCAGCACCGACGCCAGGCAGCTCTGTGCCTCCATCATTCAGCAGCCTCCGCTGCCTTGGCCGCCAACGTGCGGAAGCCCTGGCTCAGTTCTTCCAGGGCGTGGCTCACCTCATCCCAGACCAGCCGCCGGCACCCGGCCTCATCCAACGTTGCCGCGAGCTGCGGCGCCAGCGTGTCGGCAAGGCGTTCCATCGCACCCCGGAACGTCGTTGCATGCTCAGCTAGGAACGCCTCAACGTCTGCGCGCGGCAGCAGCAGCCCCAGCTCCTTCTGCAGCGCGATGTGGGCCATGTGCGCGTCGGTTTCGGCCTTGTCAGCGAGCGCCTTGGCCTTGCGTGCGGAGTCCGGGGTCTGAGGGCGGCCGACGCGTGAGGGCCTGGCTTCGTCGTCGTCGCCGTCCTCTTCGTCGTCATCGATGTCGGCGTCGACGGCATTGGCCCCATCCCCGCCCCCCACCAGCGCGCTACCGCGCTCATCTGCGTGGCGCTGGGCGACACCGGCATAGACCGGGTCTGCGGTGCGAGCGTAAAGCTCCAGAGAGGCGGCCTTCAGGAATCCCTTGCCGCCCTCACCCACCACCACCCTGCCCTTCTTCCTCAGCTCAACCACGTAGGACGGCTTGCAGCCGATCAGCGAGGCCAGCTCCTTGCCAGTAATCGTCACGTCTTCCTCAGCCATTGCTACCCCCCTTCTCCAATTCCTTCGAAGATCGTTAAAGCGGAAAAACGCGCGCGCGCGAGCATGTGCGGGCTGTGCGGCGGTGTGTGCGGGATGCGATAGCCGCTGAATCCGCGCAGCACAAGGCGTGTGCGGCGTGTGCGGGATGTGCGGTCACCCATATACGCACGCGAGCCGCACTGCGGCGTGGCGTTGCGATACCCGTTCGCGCCCGCGCCCGCCCATGTAGGCCGATGCCCGCACGTCCCGCACACGCCTACTGCTGCAAGCGATTCAGGGCAATTCAATGCCCGCACACATGCCCGCACATCCCGCACACGCCGCACATCGATGGGCATAGTGATCACGCACGCCCCTTGTAGTCGGAGTACATGCGGCGGAATGACACGACCTGGTCGCCCAGCCATGCCGCCTCTGTCTTGCCGTCAGGCACCGTGCAATCGCCCAGCATCAGGAAGCCATGCGGCCCGTTCACGGTCTGCTCGATCTGGTAGCGCTTCCGCGCCCGGTCGGGATGGACGATCTGGCGCTTGCGCACCAGCGCGTTGATGAACTTTGGTGACGGCGCCGGGCGTGGCATGCCTTCGCGTGCGCACCAGGCCTTGTAGACCTCGTACCACTCCTTCGAGAGCGCCGGCATGGGTTTCAGCCCCGGAATGTCATCGCCGTAGAGCTCGTCCAGGAACCGCTGGGGGCTGTCCTGGCTCAGGCCGATCAGCTCTTCCTTCGCCTGCGTCATCGGCGGGTTGGTGCCGTTGGTGAAGCCGGTCAGGTCAACCTGCAGCAGGTAGTGGTGCAGCGCTGCCGTTGCGCCGTTGCGGATATCGGCCATCACCTCGCTGTAGAACTCCGAGCTCAGCTTGTCCGGGGTCCAGATCACCGCGTGGCGCCGGTCATCCTCTTCCAGCACGACCGGCATCGCCTCGTTTGAGAGGAACACCAGGTTGGCGTGGTTGTCTTCCTCGTAGGCCTGGATGTTCTTCGGGTTGATGCGGATGCGGTCACCCGTGATCAGGGCCTTGAGCTTGTTCTTGAGGTGGTAGACCTCGGTGCGTGCAACCACTTCGTCGGCCAGCAGGAACAGTTTGCGGCTTGCCCAGTCGTTGAACTTGTCTTCCAGGGCGGCCTGGTCAAGCACGCGCCCATACTCACCGTAGAGCTTCATGTACTCATCGAAGAACATGTTCTTGCCGGTGCCCTGGGGACCATGGATGACGATGGTCGATTTCATTTTGGCGCCCGGATGCTGCAGCGGGTACGCAAGCCACTTGACCACCCAGTCGTACAGCGCCTTCTGGTTGGCCTCGTTCCCGCACATGTGCCAGAGCAGCTGCAGCAGCCGGTCGCAGTTGCCCTCTTGCGGTACGGTCGGCCAACCGGCAAAGAGATTACAGGTCACCCCGGGCTTCTCGCCCGAGGGGTCGAAGTCGACCTCGCGGACACGCACGATGGACCGATCCGAATGCTCCATCCACGCACGGTGCAGTTCCTTGCGCACGCAGGCATCGCGCATGTCGCCCAGCGCAACCAGCATGTGTTCCTTGTGGTCGAACACCGTGCCGCCCTGCCCATAGACCAGCGCGAAGCGCTCGAGCAGCTCGGTCAGCGAGTGGATGGGGGTAAGGCGATCAGTCCCCTCGCCCCCGTCGCTGGTGATGGAAGGCTCGCGTTTTTCTGCAGGCACCCTCCAAGACAGCTCCGTGAGACGGGCTTCGACCTGCGCGCGCACGACGTGCAGGCCCTCCTGGGCGTGCAGATCGTTGAAGTCGCTGATCTTGCGGCCGGTATCGATGAAGCGCTGGCGCCTGGCAGGCTCATCGGCGAACACCGGGTGCATCACCGCGCCGCCCACGTCCAGCGCTGCGGCTTCGGCGCCGAGCAGGCCGGCATTCGACGCGCCATGCGGCTGCGCGCACGATGGGCAGAACTGCGGATGCTCGGCCAACACCAGGCGGCTCTTGCAGTGCCGGCACTTCTGCAACACGTCGTCGTCGGCGCACAGCAGCATCTTGATGCCGCGATAGCGCTTCGCCAGGGCCGAGGCGACGGCCAGCATGTTGCCAGCATCGAACGCCACGGCCACCGGGTAGCCCGTCGCCATGTGCAGTGTGGCCGCCGTGGCATAGCCCTCGGCCACCAGCAGGATCCACTGCGGGCTTCCACCGATCAGATGGAAGTGGCCCTTCTTGACCATGCCGGCCGGCCAGTATTCCTTGGCGGGCTTGCGCCCTTCCGCCGCCAGTCTCGCGCTGCGCAGCACCTGCAAGCCATGCACCTGGCCGTTGACGTCCAGCAGCGGGACCAGTGCGGCGCCCGTGGTGCCATAGCGCAGGCCGAAACCCTGCACGCCCTTGCTGACCAGGTAGTCAGCCTCGCCAACGGCGTTGGCCTTAGCCCAGGCCGACGACGCCCGTTCGGCCGCGCGCTTCGCTTGGGTCTGCCGAGCGGCCTCCGCCCTGCGCCGATCCTCGGCCAGCCGGTTGCGCAGCGCTTCGCGCTGTTCCTCGGAGAAGGTCTTGTCGCGCTTGCGCAGATCAACCTTCGTTGCCCCGTTCTCGTTGCCTTGCCAGACACCGTACGTGCCTACGACCAGCACTTCGCCGGCCGAGGTATTCAGTTCGTGGAGCGCATACCAGCCGCGGCGCTCGCGTGAGCCCTCGACGCGGCAGCGGACCATGCGTCCGCTGGTGTCCAGATCGGTGACCAGAAGGCCGGCGGACTGCAGCTGCTGCAGCACATCCCCATAGTTCTCAGACATTCAGTAGTTTCCCGGCCCGCTATCTACCCAGCGATTGCGCGTCTGATTACCCGCGTTCGCCAAAGCCAGGGAGGACCCATCGCTGGTATCGCGAATGGCTCGCAATGCCAGGGCGGATTCAGTAGCGCGGGCAGCACGCGGCGTTTCACGAGCCACCCGGGGGGATGGGGCCGAATCAATGCTTGCGTGATACATCAGGGTTCTCCAAAGGCAGGCTGTGCTGCCGGTTGTCTAGCTGCTCTTGTCGCTGGCGGATGCGCTCGCGCTCTGCCAACGCTTCTTCACCTACCAACCCGGGCACCGCATCAGTCAGCGCCAGGGCCGCCAGTTCCATCGCCTGTCGTGCAGACGCACTGGCTATGCCACGCCGTCGATATCGGGATCGATAGGCGTGGTGGGTTGCCACGTCAGTCCTCCATCCCCTGCTGCCCAGCAGCACGGCAGGCGTTGCGCTCCAGGCGGTAGCAGAGCCTGCGCACATCGCGCGACAGGTCCTGGATTCGATCCGCCTCGGGGACGGTGAGGCGCTGGTCAGCCAGCGCGTCGATGCCTGCACCGGCCAGCGCGCCTGTCAGCTTGTGCAGCTCCAGCAGCTTCGCCTGGATTGCGGCCAGCTCGTTGGGCCAACCACCCTCGGGCGGCGGCGGAACATAGTCGACCATCAGGTCGTACTGCCCTGCGAGGGAGCACACCCAGTCGGTGGCACTCTCCTGCGTGACCACGAACTGCTGCAGGTAGTCCGTCAGGATCTCGGCCATCTCCATGGAGATAGACTCACCATCGACGCCCCGCAGTTTCTTGCGCAGGGTTTCGGCCGAGATCGACTTGCCCCGGCGCTTGCTGATGTGTGCGGCGGCATCCTGCAGGCCACCTGGGGCGCGGGTCACTGCGTTATGCAGCGCATCCCGCCAGTAAAGGTCAGAGCGGAGGCAAGTCATGCTTCCCCCTGAAACGCGCCATCGATCAGCGTGGGAAGGCTGGCAGCAGCCGGCGCAACATTGGCGCCATGGCAGAGATCATCAGCTTCCCGCAGTGCATGCACTTCACCGCTCTTCGCTCCTACGACGCCGCATCCGGCATCGGTGGCGTGGTCGCGGTCCTGTTCGCCCCGGCGCGTCAGGCCCATGTAGGCAGAGCACTTCATGCCGTCTCAGCCGGCCAGATGTCAGGGCGGATTGCGGCCAGGGCCAACGGCTCGCATCCGAGCTCGCCGCCGATCTCAACGGATGCCTCCTGAATCTTTCGTGCCAGGATCGGACTGGGCTTCTTGTTCCTCCATCCGGTCGCGCACTGCCACAGGTATCCCTCAGAACTGCCGGTCAGGGCAGCGAGGCGCCGCTTACGTTCGGGGTCCGAAATGAAGGTGAGTAGGTCCATAGGGCTAGTATTTAGCCCGCAGCTAAACCCTGTTGTCAAGCTGGCGGCGAAACAACGCTGTTTAGCTACTAGCTACGCTTCCCGCATGGATGCCATCACCGCTAGACACCTCAACCTTCAGGCGCTGGTCGCCACGCTGAAACCCCAGCTGGGAACTCAGAAGGCGATCGCCATCCACCTGGATATGGCCCCCTCCTACCTCAACCAGCTGTTGAGCGGGAAGAAGCTGGGCGATGACGCCGCGCGCAAGATCGAACGGTCAGCGGGGCTGTCACATGGTTGGTTGGATCAACCCAGGTCTGAAGATGCTGCTGTCGATGCAGCTGCTGCTGGTTCTCAGGATTTGCGAATCGACCCTGAGATCATCGCCTCCGCGATCAGGCTCGTCAGGCTCACCTTCGCTAACCTTGGAATTGATGACTTCAGCAATGAGGACGACGGTACGCCACTGGCTTATGCCTACGAGTACCTCTATCACCGAGGCGAGGCGACGGTAACCCCTGACAACCTGATCGATTTCAGCAAGGCGCTTGCGCAAAGGCTCAGGGAGAAGGATGGAGAACCAGAAGAAGGAGCCCCCGGCCGCGGGGACACTCGAGGCATTGGCGCAGGTGATCGCGCAGCGCGTCGCAAGGCGTGATGGGCAGAAGCCCAAGCTGCGCGTAGTCGCAGCGCCGAAGCCATCAACCATCGATAACGTGACGCGAGACAGCATCCTCCGCCGCATCCGCTGGCTGCGCGATCACTACAACCTGGGCTGCTTGATCGACCAGGCAACGTTCAACACGCCTGGCATCGACTGCCTGGAAAACGATGCGCTGGTGCAGCTGCATCGGGAAATGGAGGCTGCCAGGGAATGCTGCATGGAAGGCGTCCCCTTAGATGAAGCGGGCTTCATTAGGGACGTTTCCATTCAAGACGCTTGACGTGGAGCTGCAACAAGTGGGCGCAGTCAGCGCCCACTCCCGTCACTTGCCGCCAGCTGAGTACTTCTCCCGCGTGGCGCGCTCACGCTCACTACGAGCATCAGCACATCGCCTCCTGGCTTCCGCCATTTGGGTGTCGGCAGAAGTTCTGTCCGCCGTCTGCGACTGGTGCAGGCTTGCTATCTGGGACCGGATTCCAGCCTCGTAGGTGGCGCCAGCCAGATTGTTGCTGGCCTTGGCCAAGTCACGGTTAAGTGCAGCGAGCTGGCGTGACACATCCTGCCCCCGAGCATTCACCGGGCCGTAGATCCTGCTCTGCTCCGAAGACAGACAGTTCCTTTCGGCGATACCTGCATCTGCAAGCTCTGTCGTCTGATACACAGCGGCGCGATTTGCCGCTTCGCCTGCACTCTCAGTTGACGCCCGGTTGGAACGCAGCTTCATCGGTGCCGCCCCTGCAGAACACGGGTCTTGCGAGTAAACCGTCTCGCCATTTGCCCCTTTGCACTTGAACACATCGGCGGAAGCCCAAGGCGAAACCGCAAGCGCAACTCCTAACACCACTACCCTGCCGAACATTGCGGCCTCCTTGGCCCCCTTGTGTGCCTTGGAATTATCCCGACTACCCAGCCCTTTTTCAGCCCTCGAAGACAAATTTAGCTGCGAGCTATTGCATTGCGAATTTAGCTGTGGGATAAATTGCTCCGCCGGCAACCTACCGGCGGGCGACCAGCGGGTCGCCAAGCGGCCCGGGCCTCCCCTCCCTGCCGCTGCCGCTCCCCACGGCTGATGACCCGCTGGCGCTCTCTCTTAACCAGGAGCGCGCCATGTCTCATAGCCACGCCGATCCGAGCCCAACCCTGCTGCCACTGCTGGCCGTCAAGGCCCTGCTGGCGCTGGCGGCCCGCGATCACAGCACCGCCCGGACTCTGTGGACCCGCAGCAAGGGCGAGCACAGCCGCAACCAGCTGCGCCGTTCGCGTCGCATGGGGGTTGCGAGCCTTCGGCTGGAAGCCTGCTCGCGGGATATGTCGGCCGAGGTGCGAGCATGAAGACGTCGACTCAGTTCATCGCGCCATGCTTCGACGCAACGCTGTCAGTGAATCGCTACTCCGCTGACCTATGGGCTATCCATCTCTTCAAGTCCGAGGAGAAGCGAGCGAAGTTCCGATCCATCGTGCTGATACTCGGGGAGCCCAACCAGCTTCCGGAACTCGATCCCGGCGATACCAGCAGCGCACCCAAGCTGTGGCTCGGAAAAGCTGCTTTCGAGCTTTCCACAGAGCTGGCATCAAAGCTCAGATCCTTCTTGGGCGAGCACGTCGAAGGCGGTGCAGCGTGAGCCGCCGTCTCCGCATCACCTGGCTTGCAGTTGCGCTACTTGCCGCCGTGGTCGTTCCCCTGCGTGTCGCCGAGATCCATGACGCTCACGCCGACCGCGACCCCGCGAAGTCCCGCTGGTCCGCCAGCAGTTCGATGAGGGGCTGACCATGCGCCAGACCTCACGCCCACTGCCTGCATCGGTTCCCTCCTGTGGCCACGGCCACCGGCCACAGATCGTCACTACCAGCGGCGCGCCCACCGGGCACCGCCTGGGGACGGCCTGCCCCGACCTGGTCCACATCGAGTGCCACCGCTGCGGCATGGCCACCCGGCCTGTGCCTTACGACCGCGCAGCGTTGGCCGAGCTGCGCTGGACCGACCCCACCTTGGCGCACTACCGCATTCCGATCTCCCACCTCGCCCGCCACCGCGGCGAAGTGTTGGCCGAACTCGCCTCCGCCGCCCCTTCCACCTCAATCGCAGCCTGACCAGGAGACACGCCATGGCCGCCGCCCTCAAGCCGAAAGAACGCGCCGCGCTGCTGGCAGCGCATGCCGCCTCTGACCACGCACTGCACCGCACCCGCGCAGGCTTCGCGCCCAACAACCGCCCGGAGAAGGTTTTCACCCGCCGCGTCATGAACTGGCTGGATGAGCGTGTGCTGATGCGCTACGACGACCCGCAGCTGCCGCGCACCGCGACCTTGACCGCCGCCGGCCTCGCTGCTGCCGAGGCCGAAGTTGCCAAGGCCCGCGCCTTGGCGCTCTCCGCATGAGCGCCGCAGCAACCCTTCCGGTCGAGCAGCAGTTCGCCACCGGCCACCAGGGCGAATCGCTGGTGCTGATGGTGTGCCAGGGCTGGATCTGGGCTGGGCTGTACACCGCCGCGCCCCGCGAATCGCTCATGCAGCTCGCCGCCAGCGCCAGCCGGAGCGTGGGGGTATCGCACAACTCGCTGCGCCTGGGCGGCACGACCTTCCCCCTCAACCGTCTGGCCGCTCAGGCCGCACACCGCTGGCTCGACCGGCAGGGCGTTCGCGTCAGGCCGATCTCGCCCAACAACCGCGCTACGCGCGCCACGAAAGGAATCCACGCATGAGCCGCTCTGTCGTGATCTATGGGCCGCAACGATGCGGCAAAACCGCCAACGCGCAGGAGCTGCGCGAGCACTTTGGCATGAAGGACGTGCTGGACGACTGGGACGGGCACACCGCCTACCCGCTGGACGACACGCTGGTGCTGACCAACAACGCCGACGCAGTCGCGCATCAGTCGTCCCGCGTGCTGCACCTGGGCAGCGCGATGCGCCAGATGGTTGCAGGTGCGCGCGCATGAGTACTTCCGCCCAGCACACCGGCCGCGCCGACCTGGTGCGCAAAGCCCTCGCGCAGTTCCCACAGGGCGCAACGATTGAGCAGCTGAGGACCATCGGGCGCATCAACGAGTCGAGCCACGTCATCAGCCACACGCTGACCGGTCTGGCACGCAGCGGCCAGGCCACCTGCGCGCGCTCCGGCCGCATCGGGATCTGGCGCCTCGCGGGCCACGTTCAGCACGCGATCGCCCCGCTGCGCGGGGCTGAGCCCCGCGAACGCCGGACGTTCCGCGCCTTGGTCACAGCACTCCCCGAGAACGGCCGCGCGAGTGACGCATCAACCACCGTTCGGCACAAGGATTACGAGCGCGACCAGCTGGCCGAGGATCTCGCCGCTTTCTGCGCAAAGGGCGGCGTTATCGAGCAGCTGGGTACCACGCCTCTGCGTCCCACGCTGAGCCGCCATGCGGCCAACCATGGCGGCTACATGGATCGCCTGCCCGTCCAAAACCCGGAATGACTTCAATGAGCGCCCCTTCCACAGATCACTCCACCGACGCTGCAACGGCCAGGAAAGTGCTGTACGCCACCGGCCCGGCACACCAGGCGTTCGGGCAGTCCCGCGCGGCGTACTTCGTAGTGCCCCGGCGCACCCTGCAGTCGATGCCAGCGGAGTGGCAGGAGCGCTACGTCAGCCTCATTGCGGAAGCCAGGACCTACCTGCCGGCGGACGCGTTTCCGCAGTACCAGGTGATCCGCTTGAACGATGGCAGGTACGCCGCCGATCCGCACCGCCGGTACCGCCGCGCCGGGCCGATTCCCTCTCGCCCGGCTGGCGCTGCAGCAGAACCCACCCCCGCGCCGCTGGGCGGCGCATTCGTCAACACCGACGTCGACTTCTAGCAGGCACACCAATGACCGCGACCCAACAGACGAAAGAACTCCCCATCGCCTACGCATGCCCTGTGCTGCGCGATGCCGTCCGCACCTTGGAAGCAATCGCCGTCGAGGCGGTCTGGATTCCAAATGCTGCAAAGGCGGTCCCTCTGGCTCAGGCCTCGACCGCGCTGCTCGACCTGTATGCCCGTCTGCCGCGCGTGCAGGATCTGCGCGTGTTCGAGGCGCCGGTTGCCGCGTGGTACGCCTCGCTCCGCAGCAGCTTCCAGGAGGGCGACACGCCGCTGTGCGATACCACCAAGGCCCGGCTGGCGCACGCCGCGCAGCTGCTGCAGCTGGTGCGCGGCCAGGATGGCACCGGCATTGATCCGGCAGATCCTTGGCGCGGGCTGTATGACCCCGCCCGACTGCCGTCACGCGACAGCTACGGCGAAGTGCTGTGCCACCCGGACGTGCCTGCGTGGCCTGACGGCCGCGAATCGTCCCTCCTGCCGCTGTTCTACGCCCAGGGTTTCGACCTGGTCGTGGTCGAGGCCGAATTCGAGGAGGAATCGGTCGGGACCGGTGTGTACGCCAACATCCAGCAGATGATCGACTGGGACCCCGAATCCCCGGGCGCGGACTGGCGCCTGGTGTGGCTGGGCGAGACGGAGGATGGCCTCGCCGCGTGGTTCGTGCGCCCCTTGGCTATCGCTGCTCTCGAAACGATGGGGGCCCGCGCATGAACACCACGATGGCCGATGGCGCAGCCCAGCGCCTGGTCGCGCAGATCGGCGAGGCCCTGTTCGGTCAGCCTGGCCTGACCCTCATGGAACTGGCTGAGGCGGTGAAGGCGAACACCTTGAGCCCCGTGAGGTTTGACGTTGAAGCAATGCTTGCCGTCTGCGTGCCAGGCGGCAGTGTTGCGGACCCACAATCCGTGGCAGACAGCATCCGGCAGTGGTTTGCCGAACCGAGAGCACTCAGGAAAGATGCCGCCACCTGGTCACAGTCGCGAGCGGAAGAGTTTACCGAGGCAGTCCACAGAGCTTTGTGCGTCCACGCACCTGCGCTGAGCCAGCGCAAGCGTGATGCAGTCAGCTCCTATGCCAGGCAGCTGATGCTCGACAGCCAGGCCGCGCGCAATGGCTGACGGCTCCCGTTCCTTCAACTTCCCCGCGCCGCAGCGCTCCCGCCTGCGCCCAGGCGAAATCGTGGTCGACCTGTTCGCCGGCGGCGGCGGCGCCAGCGAAGGCCTAAAGCAGGCCCTCGGCATCGATCCCGCCCTGGCCTACAACCACGACGAGCTGGCCATCGGCATGCACGCTGCGAACCACCCGCTCACCCAGCACCACCGCGAGGATATCTGGCACGCCGACCCGCGCGTGGACGTGGCCGGCCGCCCCATCGGCTGGTTCCATGCCTCCCCGGACTGCACCCATTTCAGTCAGGCCAAGGGCGGCCAGCCGCGCAGCCGGAAAACCCGCGCCCTGTCGTGGGTGGTGTTGAAGTGGGTTGGCCAACTGCTTCGTGCTGATCGCCTGCACGGCACCAACACCGCGCCGCGCATCATCTCCATGGAGAACGTCTGGCAGATACTCACGTGGGGTCCGCTGGTGGCCAAACGCTGCAAGGCCACTGGCCGGGTTGTCACACTGGACCTGGTGCAGGCCCTGCACGAAGAAACGGGGCAACCGCTGTTCCGCAGAGGCAGACCGGTGATGGTCAACCGGGTTGCGGATAAGGGCGAGCATGTGCCCGTGGAGCGCCAGGCGCTGGTTCCGGACAAACGCTACAGCGGACGCACTTGGCAGCAGTTCGTGGCCGCGCTGCGAGCACTCGGCTACGTGGTCGAGTGGCAGAAGCTGGTGGCCAGTGACTACGGTGCCGGCACCAGCCGCGAACGTCTGTTCCTGCTCGCGCGCCGCGATGGCGAAGCCATCGTGTGGCCAGAGCAGAGCCATGGCTCTGCTCCTGGGCAGACGCCCCGCGTCACCGCCGCCGACTGCCTGGACTTTTCCATCCCCTGCCCCTCCATCTTCACCCGCGGCAAGGCTCTTGCCGATGCCACCATGCGTCGCATCGCCAAGGGTGTCATGCGCCACGTCATCGCATCGGCAGATCCGTTCATCGTGCCGGTGACGCACCAGGGCGGCGACCGCGTCCACGACGTGCGTGATCCCATGCGCACCATCACCGCCGCCAACCGGGGCGAGCTGATGCTGGCTGCCCCGGGGCTGGCACCGTTCCTCACTGAGCACGCCAATGCCAGCCGCCAGCGAACGATGGCGGCCGACGAGCCGCTGCCCACGGTCTGCGCCGGGGTGAAGGGTGGCCACTTCTCCGTGGTATCACCGACGCTGGTGCAGACCGGCTACGGAGAGCGCGAGGGCCAGGCGCCGCGCGCGCTCGACCTGCAGCAGCCGCTGGGTACGGTGGTTGCCGGAGGCGTGAAGCATGCTGTGGCAGCAGCCCACCTGGTGAAGTTCCGTGGCGACAGCATCGGTACGCCCGCCACCGAGCCGGTGCCGACGATCACGTCTGGTGCTGGGGCCGCGCGACCGGCCGGCGCCGCGCATGCCCTCGGCGTGGCTGCTGCATCGCTGGTCACTCTGCGCCGGAACATGGTCGGTGCCGATGCGCGGACGCCGCTAACCACTGTGGCGGCGCAGGCCGAGCACCATGCCGTCTCTAGCGCCTTCATGGTCCAGGCTGCACACGGCGAAGGTAAGCCGGGCGGTGTCCAGCGCTGGGGCATCGGCAGCAAGGATGCGCGCACTCCCGTCGGCACGGTCACTGCGAGCGGCAACGGCGGGCACGCCATGGCCGAGGCCGAACTGGCCCAGCTGTCGCCCGAGCAGGAGGCCGGTGCGCTGCGCGTCGCCGCCTTCCTGGTGAAGTACTACGGCAGCGGCATCGCGGTCGATCTGCACGACCCGGTGGACACCATCACCACCAAGGACCGCCTGGCCTTGGTCACCGTCCACATCCAGGGCGTGCCGCACGTGATCGTGGATATCGGCCTGCGCATGCTCAAGCCGCATGAGCTGTACCGCGCCCAGGGATTCCCTACCGGCTACATCATCGATCGCACCTCCGATGGCACGCCGCTCAAGACGACCGCGCAGGTGCGCATGGTCGGCAACAGCGTCAGCCCGCCGCCGCTGCGCGCACTGGCTGAGGCTAACCTGTATCCGGCCACTACCCCGTTGGCGGAGGCGGCATGAGCGCCCGTCGCCATCATGCCAACAACGGCATGGCCGCCGGCGGCCGTCCGATCCGAATTCCCCGGTCGGTCGACAGCGTGCGTGCTCACCTGAAGCGGCACCTGGTGGAAGAAGGCAAGCGCATGCAGGACCTTGCCGACGCGTGGGGCTGCTCGAAGCACAGCGTTTACGACCTCTTCTACCGCGACCGGCCGATCTCGCCGGCCCACATCGAGCTCGCCGCGAAGCTGCTAGGTCTGGACGATTTCGACACCAACGAGCTGCGCCTGCTCGGTGCCCGTGAAGCCGGCTGGCAGATCAACCCCCACTTCCTCCTGGAGACGCACGCATGAGCACCACGATGGCAGACGGCGCGATGGCTGACCGTACTCCCTACCGCCGCGCAGGCACTGATATGGATCTTCCCGAGGGAAAGACCTGCGGCGATTGTGTTCACTGCCGGCGTTGCACAGCAATGTTCGGGCATATTCCCGCCGACGAAAGCTGTGATTGGTCTCCTTCCCGCTACCGCGAAGCCGAAAGGAGCGACTCTTGAGCGCGAAGCGACAGCACCCCATGGACGAACTTGACGACACCCTGGGCCTTGAAGGTGCGGCCAGGATGATGCGCCTCGGCCTGGAGGCAATGAAGGACCTGGTGGACAAGGGTGAAGTGCCGGCGGTGCGCCTCAATCAGAAGCACACCGTCATGCTCCGCGAGGATCTGATCGACTTCCTGCGCTCGGAAGGCCGCCGGCAGGCAGCGGAGCGAAAGAAGTCAGCGATCGGCAACCAGCCCGCCGCCAACGCTCCAGTGGCCACGACCGCGAAGCGCAAGGGCAAGGCGCGCCGCATCAGCCCGCCTGACCTACGGGCCTACGAGCAGGCCGATCACCAGAGCTGATCGGCCAAATCTGAGGCGCGCAGGTTGGCGTACCGCTTCAACTGCCGCGGATCGCGATGTCCGGTGATGCTCGCGATCTTGATGTCCGTCAGCGTGGTCTTTTCATACAGGCGGCTGGTCGCTTCGTGACGCAGATCGTGGAAGCCGAGATCCGCACAACGCGCTGCAACGAAGATGCGCTCGAACTGGCGCGACAGCTTGCTCGATACACGGCGCAGTGCCAGCGGGCTCCGCTCTCCCTCCCAGAAGGGAAACAACCGCCCGCCAAAGTCACCCTGGTACGCCGCGAGCTTGGCTAGCAGCACCGAGGTCATCGGCACCTGGCGCTTGCTCCCGTTTTTTGTCTTGTCCAGGAAGATCGTGCGGCGCGCAACGTCTATCTGGCTGTGCTCCAGCGTGTAGATCTCCCGCATGCGCATGGCCGTCTCCAGCGCCATATCGAACATCAGCACCAGCGCATCCCGATGCGGAAGGTCCAGCGCCCGTTGGCGGCCTTCCGGCTTCGCCCCAGCCAGGATCTCGCGGATGCGAGCTTCCTCGCCCTCTTCCAGCCGGCGATCCCGCTCCTGGTCGGTCTTCGCGTGGCCTTCGATTTTCGCCACGGCCACCTTGTCGTCGGGCGTGTACGTCGAATAGCCGCGCGGCAGAAGACGCAACGGATTCATCGGCAGCGCGCCGTGAGCGGCCAGCCAGTCGAGAGCCCGCGACAACGCCCCTACGTAGTGCCGGATGGTGGAGGGCGCGAGGTTCTGCTCGCGCTTCATCGTGGTGACCCATTCGGTCGCCCAAGTAAAGGTGAGCTGCGGAAGCGTGATGCCGATGGGCAACCGCGACAGCAGGACCGGCAGCAGCTGCTCATCATCCACAGAGATGTGCTGCGCGCCGCGATACTCGCTCACCTGGCTACGTAGATCCTTTGCCGCCGCCTTGGTGTTGGCCAACTCCTCTGGCACGATGCCGCGGTCGAGAATCGCCTCCAGTCGCCTGACATATTCGTCGCCCTCAGCTTCAGACGCGAAGCTCAGATACACAGGCTGAGGCAGCAGGCCCGCCCGTTTGATCGTGTACTGCCAGGAATCGCCCCGGCGTCGCTTGGTTGCCATCCCTGCTCAAACTCACGTAAACGCACTCGACACATGTTAACGCGAGTTTGCCACCCGAAAACGGGTGGCAGACCGATGATTTCATGGCCGAATCAGGGGATTTCGCGGACCGTGACCAGACGCCAGACAAAGAAAAACCCCTGACGAATCAGGGGTTTATTTGGAGGCCTCAAGCGGAATCGAACCGCTGTAAACGGATTTGCAATCCGGTGCATAGCCACTCTGCCATGAGGCCAACGTACTGCGGCCAGGAACGATGCCCCTGACATGACAAAACCCCGCGATGGGGCCTGTCGAAACATGGAGCGGGAAACGAGACTCGAACTCGCGACCTCAACCTTGGCAAGGTTGCGCTC
>NZ_JBNNHG010000084.1:0-15917 GCF_050268705.1 Stenotrophomonas sp. NPDC077659
GCCGAGGGCGGTGCGAACTTCTGGGATGCGTTCCAGCTGATCGTGGTGGGCGATGGCCTGCGCCGCCTGACCCGCGAGAACTGCGATGGCCTGGTCAAGATCCCGATGCCGGGCGAGATCGAGAGCCTGAACGTTTCCGTTGCCGCCGGCGTCAGCCTGTTCGAGGCCGTGCGCCAGCGCGGTTGATCGGCCGGCGGTACCGTGTCGACCAAGGTCGACACCTACCCGGTAGTCGCCAACCTTGGTTGGCGCTCCTGCCGTCTTACCCCGCGCTGCCGCCCAGGGCCTTGAACAGGGTCACATCGTTGCTCAGCTGGCTCTGCCGCACGCGCGCCAGTGACAGCTCGGCATCGCGTCGGGTCTGCTGCGCTTCCAGCCAGGTGCGCAGGTCGGTGGCACCCACGCGATAGCGCACTTCCTGCGCGCGCTCCACTTCCACCGCCTGATCATACGATGCCTGCGAGGCCGCCACCTGGCGCGCCAGCTGCTCGCGCGCGGACAGCGCGTTGTCCACTTCCGACAGCGCGGTATACAGCGTCTTGCGGAAGTTGGTCGCGGCGATCTGGTAGGCGGTACCGGCGATGTCGGTGTCCAGCTGGGCACGCTGCAGGTTGAGGAAGGGCAGCGACAGGCCGGCGCCCAGGGTGGCCACCGGATTGCGCAGCACATCGCCCAGCGATGTGGCACTGGAACCGAGGCTTCCGGTCAGGCTCAACGCCGGGTAGTACTGGGTGGCGGTCACCTTGATCGTCTTCAGGCTGTTGCGCAGGCGCAGCTCGGCCGCGCGCAGGTCGGGGCGGCGGCCCAGCAGGTCGGCCGGCAGGCCTTCGTCGATGCCCGGGCTGCGCGCGGCCTGCAGGTCCTGCGGCTCGTCCTGCTGTGGCCACGGTGTGCCATCCAGCAGAACGGTCAGCGCGTTGCGCACTTCCACCCGCTGTTGTTCCAGCGCACTCTGCGCCGAGCGCTGCGATTCCAGATTCTGCAGTGCCTGGCGTACTTCCAGGCGCGAGACCGCACCGGCGTCGAAGCGCGCCTGGACCAGGTCGCGGGTGCGCTCCAGGCGTTGCAGGTTGGATTCGCCGCTGGCGATGGACTGGTTGAGATAGGCCAGCGTCCAGTACTGGCTGATCGTGTCGCCGATTACCAGCAGGGCGGTGTTCTGCCGGTCTTCCTCGGTGGCCTGTGCTTCCCAGCGGGCGATGTCGCGCGCGGTGCGCAGGCGGCCCCACAGGTCCACCTCCCAGCCCAGCGAGACCCCGGTGGAGTAACTGCGGCGCCAATCGTCGGCCTGGTCGGTGGCACGGCTGGCATTGCCGTTCACGCCGGACGAGGAGGGCTGCGGCCACAGCGCGTTGCTGGCCAGCCCGGCCTGCAGGCGCGCGCGTTGCACGGCCAGGCCGGCGGCAGCGAGGTCACTGTTGGCGGCCAGTGCCTGCGCCACCAGACGGTTCAGTCGTTCATCACCGAAACCGGTCCACCAGCTGTCCTGGCGGATGTCACGACCGGGGGTATCCAGGCTGCTGCGCGGGTCGTCGGCCGGTGCATTGAGCGTGGCATCGCCACGACCATAGGTCGCGGCCACGCCCGGGTCCCGGGTCGGGTAACGGCCCACCGAGGCGCAGCCGGACAGGGCGAGCAGTACGGCGCCGGCCAGCAGCAGGCGTGAAGGGGCAGGGCAGGTCGTCAGTCGGGTCGTCATTTTCATTCGCGGGCCAGGGCCTCCACCGGGTCGAGCTGGGCGGCATTGCGTGCCGGCAGGAATCCAAACGCCACGCCGATCAACGTCGAACAGGCGAACGCGGCAATGATCGAGGCGGTCGAGAACACCACCTGGAAGTTGCTGGAGAAGTGGCCGATCAGCGCACCCAGCAGCAGGGCCAGGCCGATGCCGAGCAGGCCGCCGATCAGGCAGACCAGCACCGCTTCGATCAGGAACTGCTGGCGGATGTCACTCTGCCGCGCGCCCACGGCCATGCGTACGCCGATCTCACGGGTACGTTCGGTCACCGACACCAGCATGATGTTCATCACGCCGATGCCGCCGACCAGCAGCGCGATGGCGGCGATGGCGCCGATCAGCAGGGTCATCGTGCGCGTGGTCTGTTCGATGGTCTCGCGGATCTCAGCGCTGTTGCTGAGGAAGAAATCCTCGGTGCCGTGGCGCAGGGTCAGCAGCCGGGTGATCGCTTCCTGCGCGGCATCCATCGGTGTTTCATCGTTGACGCGCACGGTGATGCTGGAGACGTAACTCTGTCCCAGCATGCGCGACATCACCGTGGTGTAGGGCACGAACACGCCCAGGCTGGTGCTGCCGCCAAACCCGAAGCTCTGCTTCTTGGCCACGCCGACCACGCGCACCGGTACGTTGCCCAGCAGGATCACCTGGCCGATCGGGTCGCTGTCGGGGAAGAACTGGGTCTTCGTGTTCTCGTCGATCACCGCTTCCTGGGCCAGTCCGCGGATCGCATCGCGGTCGAAGAAGCTGCCGCTGAGCAGGGTCACCCCCTTCACCCGGAAGTACTGCTCGCCCACGCCACTGATCTGCGCGGTGGCCGACTGGTTGCGGTAGCGCGCGGTGACCGAGGTCGACACGCTGGGTGTGGCGCTGTCCACGTAGCTCTGCTGGGACAGCGCGTCGGCGTCAGTGGCCTTGAGCGTCTGTACGCGTGCCGAGCGCATGTCGCCGAAGCCGCGGCCGGGGTAGACGTCGATGGTGTTGGTACCCAGCGCGCTGATGTTCTGCAGGATCTGCTGCTGCGAGCCGTTACCCAGCGCCACCACCGACACCACCGAGGCGATGCCGATGATGATGCCGAGCATGGTCAGGAAGGTGCGCAGGCGATGGGCATTCATGGCCAGCAGGGCCATCCGGAACGCTTCGGTGAAGCGGTCGCGGGCGGCGCGCCAGCTGCTGCCGTGGGCGACGTCGGCGCTGGGTTGGCGCTGCGCACGGTAGCTGGGGGCATTCGGGTTGGCGCGGTCGGCAATGATTTCACCGTCGCGGATCTCGATGATGCGCTGGGCGTGTTCGGCCACGCTCATGTCATGGGTGACGGTGATGATGGTGTGGCCTTCGGCATGCAGCTCGCCGAGGATGGCCATCACTTCCTCGCCCGATTTCGTGTCCAGCGCGCCGGTCGGTTCGTCGGCCAGGATCACCTCGCCGCCGTTCATCAGGGCACGGGCGATCGACACGCGCTGCTGCTGGCCACCGGACAACTGGCCCGGCTTGTGATGCATGCGGTCGTGCAGGCCCAGCCGCTGCAGCAGCTGCTCGGCGCGTGCGTTGCGGGTGGGCCCGGGGCAGCCGGCATACACCGCCGGCACTTCCACGTTGCCGCGCGCATCCAGGTCGCCCAGCAGGTGGTAGCGCTGGAAGATGAAGCCGAAGTGCCCGCGGCGAAGTTCGGCCAGATCGTCCGGCTCCATCCTTCCGGTCTCGCGGCCGGCCACTTGGTAACTGCCGCGCGTGGGGCGGTCCAGGCAGCCCAGGATGTTCATGAGCGTGGACTTTCCCGAGCCGGACTGGCCGACGATGGCCACCATCTCACCGGCGTGGATGTCCAGGTTGACGTCGCGCAGCACGGCGATGACATCATCGCCGGCCGGGAACTCGCGGCGCAGGTCACGCAGGCGCAGCAGGGGCGCCGTCGTGCTCATCGACGCGGGCCCATGCCACCGGGCGGGCCCATGCGCATCGCGCCGCCGCTGCGGTTGCCGCTGCCACCGCTGGCCGCCGCCGCACCGCCTTCGCCCACCACCACGCGCTCGCCTTCCTTCAGGCCGGACAGGATCTGCGCCGAGGCACCGTTGTTGATGCCGACCTTGACCTTGCGCGGCTGCGGCTGGCCCTGCGCATCCACCACGCGTACCACGCGCTCGCCGTCACGCGTCTTCGGGCCCAGCGCCACGGCCGGTACCAGCAGCGCGCCCTTGGCCTGCTGCAGCAGCACCGAGACCTGTGCGGTCATGTCGATGCGCAGCGTGCCGTCGGGGTTTTCCACGTCGAACAGCGCGTTGTAGTAGACCGCGCTGCTGGAACTGGAACTGGAGGAGCTGCTGGCGCTGGAGGAGCTTTCGTTGGCGATGGACGACGGCGCCGGATTGATCTGGCGCAGCGTGGCGTGGTACTTGCGGTCCGGGTCGCCCAGGGTGGTGAAGTACACCGGCATGCCGGCCTTGATCTTGACCACGTCGGCCTCGGAAACCTCTGCATTGACGGTGACCACGTCCAGCCGCGCCAGCATGACGATGGTGGGCGCGGTCTGGTTGGCGTTCACCGTGCGGCCTTCCTCGGCCACCACCGCCACCACGGTGCCGTCCATCGGCGCGGTGATGCGCGTATAGGCCAGGTTGGCGCGGGCGGTGCCGAGCTCGGTTTCGCGGCCCTTGATCTGCGCCTGGTACGACTGCAGCTGGGCACGGGCGGTCTTCAGCGTGGCCTCGGCGGCATCGTATTCCTGCCGCGAGGTGGCCTCGGCGGCCAGCATTTCCTTCTGCCGGGCGAAGTCCAGCTCGGCCTGGCGCAGGCTGGCCTGCTGCACGGCGCGCTGGGCGATCACCTGGTCCAGCGAGGCCTGTGCGTTGAGTACCTGGTTCTGTTGGGTGGTGGCGTCGATCTCGGCGATCAGGTCGCCCTCCTTCACCGTATCGCCCAGCTGTACCTTCAGCAATTTGATCTGGCCCGAGGCCTGCGCACCGACGCTGACCAGCTTGTAGGCATCGATCACGCCGGTGGCTTCCACCGTCTGTTCGATGTCGCCGCGGCTGACCGGGCTGGTGGCCAGGGCCGGCGCGGCGGGCTTGCGCAGGAGCCACCAGGCCAAGGCTGCAGCGATCACGACAAGCAGGACGATCAGGATCAGGCGGCCCCGGCGGGACGCGGGCAACAGGCGGGAGATCACGTGGGGGCTTCACTCAGCAGGCCGCCGCAGCGGCATTGGCCGGCATTGTGAAGATCGGGCGCAGGGCGGCTCAATCCTCAGGGTATGTCTCTATGTAACACTGGCGGCCAAAACGCGTAACTGCAGGTATCCCGCACCGGTGCGGATACAGTGGTACGCACCGGACAGGATGCGGTTCAGCTCCCGACACGGGAAAATCGCGACATGGAGACCGAAAACCCGATGCATCGCCTGTTGATCGTCGACGACGACAATGACATCCGCACCCTGCTGGCCGAACAGCTCGGCCGTGCCGGGTATCTGGTCAGCACTGCGGCCGACGGCACCAGCATGCGCCAACTGCTGGAACGCGAGCACGTGGACCTGATCGTGCTCGACCTCAACCTGCCGCGCGAAGATGGCCTGACCCTGTGCCGCGACCTGCGTGCGCGCTCCAACACGCCGGTCATCATGCTGACCGCGCGCGCCGAGCCCATCGATCGCGTGCTGGGCCTGGAAATGGGCGCCGACGACTACCTGGCCAAACCCTTCGAGCCGCGCGAACTGCTGGCGCGCATCCGCAACGTGCTGCGCCGGACCGAGGCCCTGCCAGCCAACCTCGAGCCGCTGGCCGTGCGCCGTGCGCGCTTCTCGCGCTGGATCTTCGACCTGGAGCACCGCCACCTGGTGGACCCCGATGGTCGCGTGGTGGTGCTGTCCGGTGCCGAGTTCCGCCTGCTGCGGGTGTTCATCGCCCATGCCAACAAGGTGCTCTCGCGCGAGCAGCTGGTGGCACTCAGCAGCGGCCGCAACTACGAGGCCCAGGACCGGGCGATCGACCTGCAGGTCAGCCGGCTGCGCAACAAGCTGGCCGACGATGGCGGGCCCGACGGTCTGATCAAGACCGTGCGCAACGAAGGCTATGTGCTGGCCTCGGCCGTCAACCTGGAATAAGCCCCGATGAAGCGCCTGCGCCACTTCCTGTCCTCGATGGTGGGGCGGCTGTTCGTGATCCTGCTGCTGGGCATGGCGGTGGCCGCCATTGGTGCGACCCTGCTGGCCACTTCCAAGCGGCAGCAGGACTTCGAGCGGCAGAACCTGAACCGCATCGCCGACCGCCTGCAGGGCTACGTCAACATGCTGGACGGCAACCCGGAGCTGCGCGAGCGGTTGCTGGAAACCGGCGGTCCCAGCGTGCGCGCGCTGCAGCCTGGTGCACGTCTGGGCCGTGAAGACACCGCGCTGATGGAAGTGCTGGATGATCGCCCGGGACCGGTATCGCGCGCCCACGTGCACTTCACTTCCTTCCGCTCGTGCATTCCCAAGCTGCAGGAACTGCTGCCGCCACCGCCGCCGGGCCAGCGCCGGCCGCCCCGCGAGCGTGATCCGTCCTTCATCCCACCCAAGTGCCGTGCGGTGGATGTGGTGCTCAGTGATGGCACCGCGTTGAAGCTGGCACTGGATTCGCCGGCGGTGGCGCACAACGGCGTGCTGGCCGTGGACCCGCTGTTCCTGACCCTGCTGGTGCTGGCGATTGCCGTGCTGGCCTACATCGTTTCGCGCATGGCCAGCGCACCGCTGCAGGACCTGGCCGCGGCGGCCGAGGAACTGGGCGATGACCTGCAGCGTGATCCATTGCCGCTGCGTGGCCCGCGCGAAGTGCAGCGCGCTGCCGAAG
This sequence comes from Stenotrophomonas sp. NPDC077659, assembly GCF_050268705.1. NCBI lineage: Bacteria > Pseudomonadati > Pseudomonadota > Gammaproteobacteria > Lysobacterales > Lysobacteraceae > Stenotrophomonas > Stenotrophomonas sp. NPDC077659. The sequence goes on from NZ_JBNNHG010000084.1 coordinate 6,562, forward strand.
CCTTCAATGCCATGCAGCAGCGGCTGCAGCGGCACCTGGCCGAACGCACGCAGATGCTGGCGGCCATCACCCACGATCTGCAGACGCCGCTGACCCGGCTGCGCCTGCGCCTGGAAAACGTGACCGACGAGGTGCTGCGCGAGCGCCTCATTGGTGATCTGGCGGCGATGCAGGCGCTGGTGCGCGAAGGCCTGGAACTGGCCCGCAGTGCCGAGAGTGCTGAACAGCGCGCTGCCCTGGATCTGGATTCGCTGCTGGAAAGCATCGTCGAGGACACCGCCGAAGGCGGCGCCGATGTGGCCTTTGAAGGCGGCAGCGGCGCGGTGCTGATGCTGCGGCCGCTGGCCATGCACCGGCTGTTCTCCAATCTGGTGGACAACGCGGTGATGTATGCCGAGCGGGTGCGGGTGCGGGTGGACCGCAGCGGCGGGGCGATCATCGTGGTGGTGGCCGACGACGGCCCGGGCCTGGCCGATGACCAGCTCGAAGCGGTGTTCGATCCGTTCGTAAGGGTGGAGACCTCGCGCTCGCGGCAGACCGGTGGCGCGGGCCTGGGCCTGACCATCGCCCGCGCGCTGGCCGAGAAGGATGGCGCCCACCTGTGGCTGCGCAACCGTCCCGAAGGCGGGCTGGAAGCCGTGGTGCAATGGCCGGCGGGAACGCCGGTGACCGCGCGCTGATGCCAGCGGACGGACGGGCGGGGTCAGAGCCACCTGCTGGCGCAGCAGGGGGGTGACCCCACCCCGGCGCACGGTTTTCACGCCACGGTGACGCCGACAGGGGTGTTTGCCCTATCATTCGCCCCAACTCCCTACAGTTCCAGCGATGAGCCAGCCTGTCCGTACCGGCGAGCGGCCCCATGCCGCCCGGCTGTTCCTGTTCCTGCGTGTTGCCGGAAGTGGCAACCCCACCTGGCCACTGCCGTTGCAGTAATGGGCAGGCAGGGGGCTGGCAGGCGCCTGGCGGGGCGCCACCCGGGGTTGGGCATCGGTCGCGTGCTGCGGCTCTGCGTGCTGTGGCTGCTGCTGTTGCTGGCCGCGCCGCTGGCGGCCCAGACCGTCGCGCCACCGCTGCGCGATTACGCCATCGACGTGTGGACCTCGCGAAACGGCCTGCCGCACAACTCGCTGCGTGATATCGCCCAGACCCCCGAAGGCCACCTCTGGTTCGCCACCTGGGAAGGCCTGGTGCGCTACAACGGCCTGGACTTCACCGTGTTCGACCGCAGCACGCGGCCGGGCCTGCGCGACAACGGCATCGGCGCGCTGCTGGTCGATCGCCAGGGCGGGCTGTGGATCAGCGATTCGCGCGGCAACGTGACCTACCGCAGCGCCGATGGCCAGTGGCGGGTGTGGGAACACCAGGCCAACACGCCTGAAGTGCTGATCCAATCGATGCAGATGGATAGCCAGAGCCGCCTGTGGCTGCTTTATGAAGGCAAGGGCATCGCCTACCTGACGCCCGAAACCGGCGTGACCTACCAGCCGCCGCCGGCCGATCTACCGCTGGCGATGAGTTTCACCAAGCTGGTGGTCGATGCCCAGGACCGGGTCTGGATCGGCACCCTCGACGGCCTGGTCCTGCGTGACAACGACGGTGAACTCAAGCGCGCGCCGGCCGAGTGGGGCGTCGGCAAGGGCCTGACCTGGCCCTACCGCGCGCCCGACGGCGCTCTGTGGATCGTGGCGGGCGAGCGTCTGTACCGGGTCGAGGACGACCGCCTGGTCCTGGTCCACAGCCTGCCCGGGCAGCTGCACATGACCGCGATGCTGCAGGACCGCCATGGTGATCTGTGGCTGGGCACCGAGAACCAGGGGCTGCTGCGCATCTCCAGCCACGGCCTGGAGCGCCTCCCGGCAGGGTTGAACCTGCCCGGTGGCCGCGTGGTCAGCCTGCGCGAGGATGCCGAAGGCAGCATCTGGGTCGGCGCCAACGGCGGCCTGTACCGCCTGCGCGAAACCCTGTTCAGCAGCTACACCGAGCGCGATGGGCTCAGTGGTGACTACGTGCGCACCGTGTTCGAGGACCGCAGCCGGCAGTTGTGGGTGGGCAGCGCCAGCGGCCTGGACCTGCAGACCGCCGATGGCCGCTTCCGGGCGATACCGCTGCACAACCGCGGCGGCAAGGCGCCATCGGTGCTGAGCCTGGCCCAGGGCCCTGATGGCGACCTGTGGGTGGGCACCTTCGGTGACGGTGTGTACCGCCTGCGTGCCGATGGCAGCCTGCGCCACAACTATGGTCCTGGCGACGGCATGCCGGGCGGCAACATCCGCGCGATCAGCGTCGATCCGGCCGGAGTGGTCTGGGCGGGCACGCAGAAGGGCGTGGTGCGCATCGACGGCGAACGCGTACACGTGTCCGATGTACCCGGAATGCCGGGCGGCCTGATCACCGCGCTGGAACACGATCACCAGGGCAATCTGTGGATCGGCACCATCGAGGGCATCCGCGTGCTGCGCGGCGATCATGTGCAGTCCATCGATCTGGCGCCGATGGGGGGCGGTCGCAGTGTGTTCGGCTTCCACCAGATCGGCGAGGCGATGTGGATCAGCAGCGACCGTGGCCTGTACCGCTGGTACAGGGGACGCCTGTCGCGGGTTGGCCTGGAGCAGGGCATGCCGGTCGATGCGGTGTTCCAGCTGGTACCTGACCGCCTGGGCAATGTGTGGATCAGCAGCAACCGGGGGGTGCTGCGCACCGACATGACCACGTTGAACGCCGTGGCCGATGGCCGTGCGCCGCGGGTGACGGTGGAGCGCTACAACGAGATCGACGGCATGGCCAATGCGCAGGCCAACGGCAGCTCAGGGCCGTCGGCGATCCTGCGCCAGGATGGCACCTTCTGGGTGGTGACTGCCGGCGGCCTCAGTACGGTGGATCCGCAGCGCCTGCAGCGTTTCCGCGAGCGGCCGGCGCCGCCGGCGGCCATCGAGAACGTACAGGTGGATGGTGCGCCGGTGCACTGGGAAGGCCCCGAACGCAACCTGATTCCGGGTGGCCGCCGGCTGGCGGTGAGCTACGTCGGCCTCAGCTACCTGATGTCCGACCGCATCCGCTACCGCACGCGCCTGGAAGGGTTGGATGCCGGCTGGGTGGAACGTGGTCCGCAGCGCAGCGTCGAATTCGTCGGCCTGCCGCCGGGCGATTACACCCTGCATGTGGCGGCCTCGCACCCGGGCGGTGCCTGGGGCCAGCAGGAAGCCGTATGGAGCTTTACCGTTGAACCGTTCTGGTGGCAGCGGCACAGCGTGCAGGCCTTGATCTGCCTGTTGCTGCTGGGCGCACTGGTGGCGCTGTACCGCTTCCTGCTGCAGCAGTACAAGGCCAGCAACCTGCGCCTGGCCCGGCGAGTGGATGAAGCGACCCTCGACCTGCAGGCGCAGACGGTGCATCTGCAGGCACTGAACCTGGAAAAGACCGAGCTGGCCGAGCGTCTTGCGCGGCAGGCCGAGGCGTTCGAGCGGCAGGCGCGCGAGGATGCGTTGACCGGGCTGGCCAACCGCCGTGGCTTCGACGAAACCCTGGCCCGCGATTTCGCCCGTTCGCAGCGCAGTGGCCACCCGCTGAGCCTGGTGGTGCTGGACATCGACCACTTCAAGGATGTCAACGACACCTACAGCCACAGCATCGGCGACCTGGTGCTGAAGGAAGTGGCCGAAGTGATCGCCGCCGCCTGCCGTGACTCGGACCTGCCGGCACGTACCGGTGGCGAAGAGTTCGCCCTGCTGCTCAACGACACGCGGCTGGAAGAAGCGGCACAGGTCTGCGCGCGCCTGCGGGGCCTGTTCCATGACCATCCGGACTGGGCGGGGGTGAAGGGCCTGCGGGTGACCTTCAGTGCCGGCCTGGTGGAATTGGCCGGCGACGACCGTACCCCGGCGCTGCTGTACCAGCGTGCTGACCGCGCGCTCTACCGCGCCAAGAGCGACGGCCGCGACCGTACCAGCATCGGGTGATGGCCATTGGTTGGTGGGTGCGGACCGTTGGTCCGCATTGCGATGGGCCTCACGCCATGCGTGGATGCATTTGCGCCGTTGGTCGGCTTACCGCGGCCAGGCGTTGGCGATGGTGCAGAACAGCCGCGCTGTCTGCTCGGTGTCATACACCGCGCTGTGTGCTTCGTTGGCATCCCAGCCCAGGCCGGCCGCATTGGCCGCGCGGGCCAGCACCGTCTGCCCATAGGCGATACCGGCAAGGGTGACCGTGTCGAAAACGCTGAAGGGATGGAACGGGTTGCGCTTGTGCCCGGTACGGGCCACGGCAGCGTTGACGAACCCCAGGTCGAAATGGGCGTTATGGCCCACCAGGATCGCGCGCTGGCAGCCGTACTTCTTCATCGCGGCCCTGACCGGGGTGAAGATGTGGTCGAGCGCGGCTTTTTCTTCCTTCGCCAGCCGGAACGGATGGTCAAGGATGATACCAGTCACTTCCAGCGATTTCGGGTCGATCTCCAGCCCCTCGGCGGGCACCACGTGGGCGCTGGCGGTCTGGCCCGGATGGAGCAGGCCGTTCTCATCCATTTCGATCGGCACGGCGGCGATTTCCAGCAGCGCGTTGCGCTGGCTGTCGAAGCCGCCGGTTTCCACGTCCACCACCACCGGCAGGAAGCCGCGGAAGCGCTGCGCCATCGCGCGCTGCGCCATCGGAACTACGGAAACAGGGGCGGCGTCAGCTGCGGGGGTGGGGTCATTCATGCGCGGATTCTAGCAGAGCGACCCTGAGCGCCCGGCCATGCAGGTCATGGCCGGTACGCCGCCTTCGGTCAGCGGTGGGTTGGCACCCCGTCGGCGCTGACGCCGGCAGCTGAGGCGAGCAGTACACAGCAGCCCTCGGCCTTGTGCCATTCCTGGCCGCTGGCCGGTGTACGCAGGCCATGCTGCTGGTAATCGCGGACGCACGCGCCACGGGGGGTGCGGTCGAGCGTGTGGCCGAGAAAGAGAGCCGATCCAGCATCAGACCTTCTGATGAACAGGGGATTCAATGGGCACCTTTGCAGGCATTGGCGCGACCGGGGCTGCCAACCCTGGCTCGAACTCAGAGCCAGCCCGGTTTCTTCACTACCGGGGCAAAGAACCAGCGGCAAGCAGCGTTGGCGACCACCGGCGCGCCACCCATGCATCCACGCTCAGTCGCCCGGCGCCGTTGAACAGCAGCGGCAGCAGCATTGCCATGAACAGTACCGGCAGCTTGAAGTTGCCAAAGCCCTGGTCGCTGATCGCATACCCCATCGCCAGTTCGCCCAGTGAATTCCAGTGCATGGGCCAATGCACGGCGTAGGTGGCAACCACTGTCAGCACCAGCAGGCTGGCCGCAGCGAAGCGCGTGCCCACGCCGAACAACAGGCAGACCGCACCCACCAGTTCGAACCAGGTCGCCAGCTGCCAGTTCACGCTGGCCGGCAGCTGGCCGAATGGAAACGGGAACGCGCCCTGCAGCTCGGCGAACCAGTTCTGGCCGTGCAGCTTCTCGCGGCCGGACTCGAAATATTCCCAGGCGAGCAGCAGGCGCAGGCCCAGAGGGGCCAACCACGGGCCGCAGCGATCCATCCGGGCGCGCAGGGCGGCCAGGGGCAGAGTGTTCATCGGGTCTATCTCTTTGGGGGGATCAGGCTGGGGCGGGCACCGGGCCGATCACACCGCTCTGCAGGAACTGCTGCAGCAGCTGAGTACCGGGTTCGGTCAATGCATCCGCTTGCAGGTGGTGCAGACGAGCCAACTGCTGCAACTGCTGCTGGCCGGTGCTGCCCGGCGCCTGTTCGATGAGCATCAACAGGTGCGCGGCCAACGGGCTGAGCTGGGCGAAGCGCACCACGCCATCGTCATCGCGGCGGACCAGCAGCCCGGTGGGTTCCGGTGGTGGTGCCGCAGGCGCGTCATCCGCACCCAGGCGGTGGACCGGCCATGCGTACAGCAGCGGCCAGGCCAGCGGCGAGCAACGCAGTGGCACCCGCAGCGGATCGCAGCCCTGGGCGGGCGGCAGCGGTTCGGCTGCTCGCTGGTACAGATCGGTTTCCACCCACTCGTAGTGGGCCAGTTCGGCCAACGCCGGATGCGGCAGGGTCGGTTGTGCCTGCAGCCACTGCACGAATTCGGCGGCCACGCCGGTGAACAGCGGCGTGCGCGCGTGGTGGCTGGCGAAGTACTGCCGCACCAGCGCGGTCCAGGCCGGTTCGCCGAGCAGGCGAACACAGACCGGGAAGCCATTGCCCAGCAGTCCCAGCAGGTTGTTGAACAGCAGTCGCTGGTACACCGCCACCCGCCGCGGGTCCAGATCGGCCGGCGCGGGAACCTGCTGCGGATCGCGCAGGTGAGCGGTGAAGGCGTGCTGCTGAGCGCGCAGGCGTTCGGGGGCGTCAGCCATGGTCGCCCCCGCCGTGATCGGCCTGCAGACGGCGGATGGTGTGCAGTTCACCCTGCAGCTCGGCATAGGGCGGGAAATTGAAGTCACGTTCCAGCAGGGTCGGGCGCGGGCCGAAGCGGGCGTAGCTGCGCTCCAGCAGCGCCCACACCGGGTCGATCACCGCGCTGCCGTGGGTATCGATCTTCAGGTCTGCGGCTTCGTCCAGATGCCCGGCCACGTGCAGGCAGACGATGCGCTGCGCCGGCAGGCCGGCGATGAAGGCCTCGGCATCATAGCCGTGGTTGCAGGCATTGACGTAGACATTGTTGACGTCCAGCAGCAGATCGCAGTCGGCCTCGGCCAGGACTGCATTGGTGAAGGCCAGTTCGTCCATCGCCGGCTGCGGGGCCAGGTAGTAGGACACGTTCTCCACCGCGATGCGCCGGCCAAGCAGATCCTGCACCTGGGTGATGCGTGCGGCGGTGTGGCGCACGGCTTCGTCGGTGAAGGGAATGGGCAGCAGGTCGTACAGTTGGCCGTCGTCGCTGCAGTAGCTCAGGTGCTCGCTGTACAGCGGCACGCGATGGCGTTCAAGAAAGCGGCCGATCTGCTGCAGCAGCCGGGTGTCCAGCGCTGCGCTGCCGCCCAGCGACAATGACAGCCCGTGGCAGTTCAATGGATGGCGCCGGGCCAGTTCATCCAGCGCATCGCCCGCGGGACCGCCCACGTCGATCCAGTTCTCCGGCGCGCATTCCAGGAAATCGAAGTCACCGGCCGGGGCGTCGTACAGGTCCTGCAGCAGCGCCCGCCGCAGGCCCAGCCCGACGGCCGCCGCTGGCAGCGGCGACCGCGGGGGGACGACGCTGGCCGCAGCGTCAGTGCTTGCCACCGCACTTGCCTTCGCCGCACTTGCCTTCGGCAGCCTTCTTGTCGCCGGCGGTCTTGGCCTTGGCGCCCGCAGCAGCACCTGCCTTGCTCTTTTCAGCGCCACACTTGCCTTCGGCGCTCTTGCCGTCGGCACCGCACTTGCCCTCGGCGTGCTTGCCCTTGTCGCCGCCACACTTGCCTTCGACGGCCTTGGCATCGCCTGCCTTCGCCGCCTGGCCGGCCACCAGGTAGCCCTGGGCAAGGTCGGTCATGCTCAGGGCCGAAGCACTGGCCGTCACCCCCAGGCCTGCCGCAAGAGCAGTGGCGGTCAGCAGGGACAGGGTCTTGTTGGATTGGCTCATCGGTCGTACTCCTTGGGTGGTGGGCGGGCGCCCGGGGTGAAACGATGGTGCAGCGATCCTACTCAAGGAATCCTCTCCGATAACTCAAATTTTCGTGAGAATTGTTACAGCCGTGAGAGGTGGTTCGGTGCACGGCATCCACGCATGGCGTGAATCTACTGGAGGGGCGGCAACCCAAATTTCCGTGAGTGTCCAGTAGATCCACGCCATGCGCGGATGAATGCCCATGCCACGCGCAAACAAAAAGGCCCCTGTCATGCCGACAGGGGCCTTCGAACGCGTTTCCGCTGTTGCAGCGCAGTATCAGACGTGGCCGGTGCTCGACGTCTCGTCGCGCTTTTCGCGCGGGGGGAGCGGCTGCTCGCCGTGCACCAGGAACCACACGTTCTCGGCGATGTTGGTGGCGTGGTCGCCCACGCGCTCCAGGTTCTTGGCCATGAACAGCAGGTGGGTGCACGGGGTGATGTTGCGCGGGTCTTCCATCATGTAGGTCAGCAGTTCGCGGAACAGCGCGGTGTACTGCGCGTCCAGGCGGGCGTCATCCTCGCGCAGAGCGATGGCGGCCTCGGCGTCGTTGTCGCGGTAGGCGGCGATGGCGCGGCGCACCTGCTGTGCGGCCAGGCGGCCCAGGGCGCGCAGGCCCTGGATCTGCGGCAGCGGCGGCACCTTGCCCAGCGCGATGGAGCGCTTGGCCACGTTTGCGGCGTAGTCGCCGATGCGTTCGATATCGGCCGGAATGCGCAGGCCGGCCAGGATCTCACGCAGGTCGCGGGCCATCGGGCCGCGCAGGGCCAGACGCATCACGTCGTGGCTGATCTGCTGTTCCAGCTGGTCGATGGCTTCATCATTGGCGATGATACGGTGAGCGGCGTTCTCATCGCGCTTCTCGATGACGTCCATCGACGCCTCCAGCTGGGCGACGGCCATTTCGCCCATGCGCACGATTTCGGCTACCAGACGCTGCTGCTCTTCGTCGTAGCTCTTGACGATGTGGTCGTTGGGAAGATTCATGGTCTGCAATCCGGGTAGAGCCAGGCCATGCCTGGCTGGAACATGTGGCGAAGAAACAGGCTGATCAGCCGAAGCGACCGGTGATGTAGTCCTCGGTCTGCCGCTGCGAAGGCTGCGAGAAGATCACCTCGGTGCGGTCGTGTTCGATCAGGTCGCCCAGGTACATGAAGGCGGTGTAGTCGGACACGCGCGCGGCCTGCTGCATGTTGTGGGTGACGATGACGATCGTGTACTCGTGCTTGAGCTCTTCCACCAGCTGCTCGATGCGGCTGGTCGAGATCGGGTCCAGCGCCGAGGTCGGCTCGTCCAGCAGCAGTACCGACGGGCGCAGGGCCACGGCACGGGCGATGCACAGGCGCTGCTGCTGGCCACCGGACAGGCCAAGCGCGCTCTGGTTGAGCTTGTCCTTCACTTCGTCCCACAGCGCGCCCTGGCGCAGTGCCTGCTCGACGCGGTCGGCCATGTCGGCCTTGCTCAGCTTCTCGTGGTGGCGGATGCCGTAGGCCACGTTCTCGAAGATGGTCATCGGGAACGGCACCGGCTTCTGGAACACCATGCCGACCTTGCTGCGCAGGCGGTTCATCGGGTACTTCGGCGAGAGGATGTTCTCGCCGTCCAGCAGCACCTCGCCACGCGCTTCCAGCTTCGGGTACAGCGCGTAGATGCGGTTGAAGATGCGCAGCAGGGTCGACTTGCCGCAACCGGAGGGACCGATCAGCGCGGCCCAAAGCTGCCCGCACTGCGGACGCACTGGCCGCAATAGCATTGGCAGTACTG
>NZ_JBNNHG010000085.1:0-82 GCF_050268705.1 Stenotrophomonas sp. NPDC077659
ATTGTGCCTGATCAGGGCACCGTTCCGAGACACAAGAGTCGAGCCATGCTCGACTCAGGGCTTGTCGCGATCTGAACGAAGA
>NZ_JBNNHG010000085.1:179-15856 GCF_050268705.1 Stenotrophomonas sp. NPDC077659
TGAGCAGCCGAGCATGGCTCGGCTCTACAGGGGTTTATCGCGATCTGAACGAAGAGCAGCCGAGCATGACTCGGCTCTACAGGGGTTTATCGCGATCTGAACGAAGAGCAGCCGAGCATGGCTCGGCTCTACAGAAGGCCTCTCGAGGCCTCATACTCTACGTGCACCCCGCCCCGCACCGTTCTGGTTGCGGCGCGGGGCGTTTTCGTTTCCGCACCAAGAGACAGGAATTCCCATGAAGTCCCTCTGCGTCTACTGTGGCTCCAATGCTGGCAGCAAGCCGGTCTATACCGAACGCGCCATGGCGCTGGGCGATCGCATCGCCCGTGACGGCATGCGCCTGGTGTATGGCGGCGGCAACGTCGGCCTGATGGGCACCGTCGCCAATGCCGTGCTCGCCGCCGGCGGTGAAGTGACCGGCATCATCCCGCGCCAGCTGGCCGATTGGGAAGTGGCCCACCGCGGCCTGACCGAACTGGAAATCGTCGGTTCGATGCATGAGCGCAAGTCGCGCATGTTCGACCTGTCCGACGGCTTCGTCGCCCTGCCCGGCGGCTTCGGCACCATGGAAGAGATCTTCGAGATGCTTACCTGGCGCCAGCTCGGCATCGGCAACAAGCCCTGCGCCTTCCTCGACGTGGACGGTTTCTACGCCCCGCTGATCGGCATGATCGACCGTATGGTGGAAGAGCGCTTCCTGCACCCCGAACAGCGCCAGGACCTGTGGTACGGCTCGGACATCGATGAAATGCTGGCCTGGATGCAGGCTTACGAGCCCGCCCAGGCCTCCAAGTGGATTGACGAGAAGCGTCGCGCCGCGGTGCGTTGATGCCCCGTGCGCGGTGGCTCAGGCCACCGCGCGCGTCCACGGCGCCGGCCGCCCCAGCAGGTAGCCCTGGCCGTAGCTGCAGCCCAGTTCGAACAGGCTCTCCCGCTGGGCCTCGGTTTCGATGCCCTCGCCGATGGTTTCGATGCCCAGCGTGCGCGCCAGCGACAGCACGCCTTCCACCAGCGCACGCGTGCTTTGTGCCTCCGGACCGTGCAGTCCGGCGATGAAGCTCTGGTCGATCTTCAGCGTACTGATCGGGAACCGGTGCAGGTAGGAAAGTGCCGAGAAACCGGTACCGAAATCATCCAGCTGTACCTGGATGCCGCGCTCGCGCAGGCCCTTGAGGATGCGCAGCGTATGCGGGCCATCGTCCAGCAGCGCCACCTCGGTGATTTCAAGGCGCAGGCGTCGCGGATCGGCATCATTGGCTTCCAGCAGGCCGAACAGGCGTGTACTGAAATCGGCCGAACGGAAATGCCGCGGTGACACGTTCACCGACACATAGCCACGGCCTCCATCGGCCAGGCCGGCAATGACCTGCTCGTAGATGAGCCAGTCGACCTGTTCGATCAGCCCGCTCTCCTCACCCAGCTCCAGGAAGGCACCGGGCAGCAGCAGCCCACGGCGCTCGTGCTGCCAGCGCAGCAGCGCCTCGTGGCCGACCACTTCGCCATCGGACAGGCGCACGATGGGCTGGTAGAACGGCACGAAATCACGATTGTTGATCGCCCGCCGCAGGTCCGCTTCCAGATCCAGGCTGCGCATCGCCTGCTCGCGCATGTCCTCGTCGAAGATCGCGCAGCGGTCATGGCCTTGGGCCTTGGCCCGGTACATGGCCGCATCGGCGTCGCGCAGCAGTTCTTCACCGCTGCGGTAACGCGCGTTCCACAGGGCGATGCCGAGGCTGCCCGAGGGGAACAGCTCGCGCCCGGCAATCCACATCGATTCCTGCAGGGCCAGCAGCATGCGCTGGCCGAAATCCAGCGCCTGGGCCAGGCCTTGCGGGCATTCCAGCAGGATGGCGAATTCATCGCCACCCAGCCGCGCCACCACATCGCCATCGCCGGCCATCGAGACGATGCGCTTGGCCACCTCCACCAGCATGCGGTCGCCGGCAGCGTGACCGATGCTGTCATTGACCAGCTTGAAACGGTCCAGGTCCAGGAACAGCATTGCGAACTCCGGGCCGCCCTCACGCCTGGCGAGCGCGAGCGCATCCTCCAGACGGTCGAGCAGGTGCAGGCGGTTGGGCAGGCCGGTCAGCGCATCGTGCATGGCCTGGTGGGTCAACCGCTGTTCGGCGCGCAGACGCTCGGCGATCTGGCCCAGCAGCTTGTCATTGACCTCAGCCAGCTCGCGGGTGCGCTCTTCCACACGCTTTTCCAGCTCGGCATGGGCCGAACGCAACTGCTGCTGGTCGCGCTGGCGGGCCAGGCCGGTGCCGATGTTCTGCGCTACAAAGGTCAGCAGCCGCTGGTCGTGCACACTGAAAGCGATCTGGTCGGTATAACTCTGCACCACGATCGCGCCCACCACCTCATCGTCGCGCAGCAGCGGCACGCCCAGCCAGCAGTGCGAACGCGCCCCCGATTCACGCACTTCGCCGGAGGCCAGCAGCGCGTCGATCTGCGCCCGCGAAGCCAGCAGCGGGCGCCGGTTTCGCACCACGTATTCGGTCAGGCCACTACTGAAGGCACGCGGCGCACGTGAGGCATTGTGTTCGTCCACCGAATAGACGAAATCCAGGCCATCCCCCTGCGCAGTGACCAGGGCAATGTAGAAATTGCGCGCGTCCAGCAGACGCCCCACCACGCCATGCACCTGGCCGTAGAACTGGGCCAGGCTGTCGGCAGACATCGCCATTTCGGCGATGTTGTACAGGGCGATCTGCAGCTGTTCGGCACGGCGGCGCTCAGCCACTTCGTCCTGCAGGCTGCGGTTGGCACGCTGCAGTTCCAGGGTACGCCGCTCCACCTGTTGTTCCAGCCGCACCTGCGCCTGACGCCGGTCCATCGCGGTCTGCACGTGCTGGGCAACAAACCCCAGCAGCGCGCGCTCGGCCTCGCCATACAGCGATGCCTGTTCATAACTCTGCACCACGATGGCGCCACACACGCGGCCGTCGCGCAGCATCGGCACGCCCAGCCAGTCCAGGCTTTCCGGGCCGCGTTCGGGGTGGTGCTCTTCTTCGGCATCGGCCAGCAGTTCGCGCGATGGGCCACTGAGCGGCTTGCCATGACGCAGCAGCGCCACGGTCAGGCTGCGCGGCATCTGCCCGGCGTCGTAACTGACCGAAGGGTCGGCCACGAACTCATCCACCTGATCGGCAAAATACAGGAAACGCATCTGGTCGCGCGCATCGTCGTACTCGACGATGTAGCAGTTCCCTGCGTACATCAGCGTGCCAAGCACGCCGTGCACATGGCGCAGCATCTCGCCCATTTCCAGGTCGGCGCCGGCCAGATCGGCAATCTGGAACAGCGCCTGCTGAAGGCGTTCAGCCTGTTCCAGTGCACGGATCCGCCCAGCCTGACGACCCCGCTCCAGGGCCAGCTCCATCGCCTGCCGCGACACGCCCCACCAGGCTTCGGAAGGAGACGCGCCGCAGACCCGCAGCGACAGCTCGGCTCCGTCGTGCTCCCACGCCGCGTGTTCCCAGACCAAAGGGTCCCCGTCGAGCCCGTCCGCCCCGGCCCAGATATCGGATACAGCAGCATCCTGCGGCCATCCATCCTGGCCGCGGCCAAGCTGCGGATCGTTCCAGCCCACCCGCACGATCGCAGATTCCGGCAGCAGCGCATGCAACGCGCGCACCAGCGCCGTGCCCAGAACGGCCTCGTGGAGTGACAGCGATGGCACACGGTCGGCTTGCGTGGACAAAATGACGTTCTCATGGCGCCGCTGCAGCGCCGCCTCCCCTGATTGGTCGAGCATACCGCGCGACCGGGGGGGCAATGGAAGCCCGCCAACCCCATTTAGTGCACCCGCACGTTCCTGCTGTGCACACCCACACGCCAATGGCCGTGAACTGCACACTGCCCGCCCCCGCCAACCGCTATGCGCCATCGCCTGCAGGCCTTACCCTGTCTGCCGTGGAAGCGACCGCCCTGCCAACCGATGAAGCGCTGATGCTGGCCTGGGCCGGTGGCGATCTGCAGGCGTTCGAAAGCCTGTACACGCGCCATCGCAAGCGGCTGTTCGGCTTCCTGCTGCGGCAGCTGCGCGACAACGCGCTGGCCGAGGAAATCTTCCAGGACGTCTGGCAGCGTGTGATCAGCGCCCGCGCCGGTTGGCAGCCCGAAGCCGCATTCAGCACCTGGCTGTTCCGCATCGCCCACAACCGCCTTAACGACCACTGGCGCGCCGCCCGCCATCGTCCTGCCGCTCCGGCCGATGCCGATCTTCGCCTGGCCGCGCTGGAAGACGGGCAGACGCCGGAAGCTGAACTGTCTGAATTCGAGCAGCGCCGGCGCGTCCAGCTGGCGATGGAAGACCTGCCACCAGAGCAGCGCGAAGTGCTGCAGCTGCGGCTGGAACAGGAACTGAGCCTTGAGGAGATCGGCCAGATCACCGGCGTTGGCCGGGAAACCGTGAAATCGCGGCTGCGCTATGCGATGGACAAGCTGCGTGCAGGATTGAACGCATGAACCGAGACGATCCGCTGACGCCGGAAGAACGTGCGCTGGCCGGCCTGATGGGCCGCCGCCATGATCAGACGCCACCTGCTGCGCTGGACGCCGCGATCCTGGCGGCCGCGCGCGCGTCGGTGGCCACCGCTGCGGACGACACGCCTGCCGCGGCCGCCCCCGTCACAGCGCCGGCCCGCCATGCACGCCGCCCGCGCTCGCGCTGGCCGGCCGTGTTCGGCATCGCCGCCTCGATGGTGTTTGCCGTAGGCATCGCCTGGCAGATGCGACCCGAACCGCCGGTCGTGCCTGCGCAGGCGGCTCAGGTCGCCGCCGCCCCCATGGCGGATGACACTGCCGTGGCCGACTCCCACGCACCGCAGCCAGCGCCAGTTGCGGCTGAAGCTGCGCCGCCTCCGCCACCACCACCGCCAACACCTGCACCGCAGAAGCCAGCGGCAGCACGCGCGATGGCCGCCACGCCCGCCGCTGCCCGTGCGCCCGAGGTGCAGACAGCGCAGGGCGCTGCAGAGCCTGCGCCGCGCAGCGCCGCGCCCCGCCTGCCGGCAGCGCCCGCTGCAGAGGCCATGTCCGCCCCGCCACCACCGGCAGCACCGTCGCCACCGTCACCGGCGGCCTATGCGGCGCCGGCCCCGGCTACGGTGGAACGGGATATCCTCGAAGGTGTACGAGAGACCAGCACGGCGACCAACGTGCCGGCCAGCGGCGATGCCGCCCGCAGCCAACGCCGCGCACCTCCCGCCACCTTCAAGGCCGACAGTACCCGCGCACCGACCGGCGCCCCCGGGGTAATGCTGCGCCGGTCCAGCGACGCTGGCCTCAGCGCCGAAACGGTGCATTCGGAAGTCGCGGCCGATGCCATGCTGCCCCGCCGGCAGTGGCTGCAGAAGATCCGCGAGCGCCGCGACGACGGCCAGCGCGATCTGGCCCGTGCCAGTCTGGAACGCTACCTGCAGCTCTACCCCGAGGCGCGCCTGCCCAAAGACCTGCGACCACTGCTGGACGACTGAGATGGGCCCGGCCTGACCCCGTAGAATGATGGGAATGCCCGATACCCTCGCCCAGCCCGTCAGCCACACGGTGGACATCAAGCACAGTCGCTTCACCGCACACGCCGCGCCCATCGACAGCGGTGCGGCAGCGCTGGCCTTCCTGCAGCAGGTGGCGGTCGCCGACGCCACCCACAACTGCTGGGCCTACCGGCATGGCCAGGACTACCGTTCCAGCGATGATGGCGAACCGGCCGGCACCGCCGGGCGGCCGATCCTGGCCGCCATCGATGGTCAGGGTTTCGACCGCGTGGTAGTGGTGGTCACCCGCTGGTACGGCGGCATCAAGCTCGGTGCAGGAGGCCTGGTGCGCGCCTACGGCGGTACCGCCGCCGAGTGCCTGCGCACCGCCCCGCGCCTGCCGCTGGTGGCGATGGCGCGCCTGCAGTTGCAGGCTGGCTTCGTAGATCTGGGCACCCTGCACGCCGCCCTGCCCGCCTTTGCCGCCGAAAAGCGCGATGAACAGTTCGATGCCGAGGGTGTGCGCCTGCGGGTGGAATTGCCCGCCGACCAGGTCGACGCATTGAAAATCCGACTGCGCGACGCCACCCGTGACCGTATCCGCATACAAGATGACCACCAGGATGACTGACAAGGACGATGCGTCCGCTTCCACCCCGCCGCTGCGCCGCCTCGGCAGCCTGCGTACGCTGTGGCCGTTCGTGCGCCGCCACAACGGGTTGTTCACCGCCTGGCTGCTGGCCCTGGCGGTCTCTTCGGCAGCAACGCTGAGCCTGCCGCCGGCGGTCAAGCAGATGATCGACCATGGTTTCAGCAGCGGTGGCCAGATCAACCGCGCCTTCGCCCTGCTGATGCTGGTGGCGGTGGTGATGGCGCTGGGCACCGCCGCGCGCTTCTACTTCGTGTCGCTGCTGGGCGAAAAGGTCGTCGCCGATCTGCGCAGCCAGCTGTACGCCCACCTGATCCAGCTCGGCGCCGGTTTCCACGACCGCAGCCGCAGCGGCGAGCTGGTTTCGCGTCTCACCGCCGATACCGAACTGCTGCGCAGCGTGGTCGGCTCAACCATGTCGGTGGCCCTGCGCAGCAGTGTGACGGTGGTCGGCAGCCTGGCCATGTTGTTCGTTACCAGCCCGCGGCTGGCGGCATGGTCGCTGCTGGGCATTCCGCTGGCGGTGCTGCCGATCATCATCGGCGCGCGCAAGCTGCGCACCGTGGCCCGCAACAGCCAGGACCGCATTGCCGACGCCAACAGCCTGGCCAGTGAAACCCTGGGTGCGGTGCGCACCGTGCAGGCCCATGCCCGCGAACCCTACGAACGCGGTCGCTTCGACCATGCCCTGGGCGATGCCGTCCAGGCGGCGCGGCGGCGCATCGCCGCGCAGTCACTGGTCACCGCCAGCGCCATCCTGCTGGTGTTCGGCGCCATCGTCGGCGTGCTCTGGCTGGGCGCACACGATGTCATCGAAGGCCGCCTGAGCGCCGGCACCCTGGGCCAGTTCGTGCTGTACGCGCTGATCGGTGGCGGCTCAGTGGGCGCGCTGGCCGAAGTCTGGAACGAACTGCAGCGCGCCGCCGGCGGCATGGGCCGCATCGGTGAACTGCTGCAGGAGGACATCGAGATCCGCGCGCCTGCGCAGCCGTACGCCCTGCCGCAGCCACTGCGGGGGCAGATCCAGTTCGACGACGTGGTGTTCCATTATCCGCAGCGCCCCGACCAGCCGGCGCTGGACCACTTCAGCCTGAACGTCCGCCCCGGCGAGACGGTCGCCCTGGTCGGCCCGTCCGGTGCCGGCAAGAGCACGGTGCTGTCGCTGCTGTTGCGTTTCCATGATCCGGCCAGCGGCCACATCTGCGTGGATGGGCACGACGTGCGCGAGATCGACCCGGCTGACCTGCGGGCGCAGCTTGCGCTGGTGCCACAGCAGCCGACCCTGTTCGCCGCCAGTGCACGTGACAACATCCGCTATGGACGCCTGCAGGCCAGCGATGCCGAGGTGGAAGCTGCAGCACGCGCGGCCGAAGCCGATACCTTCCTGCGCGCCCTGCCGCAGGGCTATGACAGCGAACTGGGCGAGCGCGGCGCGCGCCTGTCCGGCGGCCAGCAACAGCGCGTGGCGATTGCCCGTGCGCTGCTGAAGGATTCGCCCATCCTGCTGCTGGACGAGGCCACCAGCGCGCTGGATGCGCAGAGCGAACACAGCGTGCAGCAGGCACTGGAACGGCTGATGGCGGGGCGCACCACCGTGGTGATCGCCCACCGCCTGGCTACCGTGCTGAAGGCCGACCGCATCGTGGTGATGGACCAGGGCCGCATCGTGGCTGAGGGCACCCATGCACAGTTGTTGGCTGAAGGTGGACTGTATGCGGAGCTGGCGCGCCTGCAGTTCGTCGATTGATTGACGGGCGGCTAACACCGTCCGGCCCAAGCTGGCAGCGAAACCGCAGCATCCGCTGAGGGAGGTGGACGATGTCGTTCCGTCAGTTCCCTGCAGTCGACAGCCAGGGCGAAAGCCACATCATCATCGAGTTCAAGCCCGATGCCGCCGCTGGCGGCCAGGATCGGGAGGTCGCACCTCGCTATGAACTGGATGACGGTCGTCATCTGGTCCGCAACGGCCGCGAGTTCACCACCCGTGGCGGCGAACTGCGGCTGACGATCTGAAGTGCGCCAGGCAGCGCCCGGCGCTACTGGAATCGAGGCGGTCAATTTTTCACCAACCATCTTGACAACCTTGCCCGGCAAGGGCTGCGCGCGGTTATCCACATGTTTGCTCAGAAATCATCCACACCGCCTGTGGATGACTACGCTTGGCCCAGCACCCGGCCGATACCACTGGCATCCACTTCCACCGCCGCCCGTGCGATGGCCAGCGCGTCGCTGCCCGCCACGAAACCAATACGGAAATGCACCTCGCCACCCGGCGTGCGCGAGGAATGGATCGAGGCCAGGCTGATGCGGTGCTGTTCGAACACATGCAGAAGCTCGCGCAGCGAACCCGGCCGATCTTCCGGCAGGTGCACCGACAGCGCATTGCGCTCGGTCAGGTCGGCCAGCAGGTAGCCCACCCGCTCGAAGGTATAGTTGCCAGCGGCCAGCGCCGGCTCACCGAACGCCGCGTGGTTGGCCGACAGCAGCTGTTCCCGGAACCAGCCACGCGCCGCGTCGTCACCCTGCCCGACCTGCGCCTGCAGCGCCTGCAACTGGCCCACCAGCCGGTCCAGCATCGGTGCCACATACGGGTTGCCGAACTGGATATCTTCGTAGATCGCCGGATTCAACGACAGGATGCGCGAGATGATCGCCGTGTCCAGTTCGAAGGAGGCCGAACGGTACGGCATCATTGCGGCCAGATCACCCAGCTGCGGCTGGTACTCCCGCAGCACGCCGGCCTGTGCCAGATGCGTGGCATGCACCATCGCCTGCACCAGCGCCATCATCTGGTCGTGGTGCTGCGGCGTGGCGCGCACGCACTCGGCCTGCAGGGCAGCGCAGAGGCTGTCGACCCACGGCTGCCAGTTCAGCAGCCGCGCCTCGCAGACCACCATCACCCGGCCCTTCAGCGTCGGCGCTTTCGGCGGTGCGGTCATCGGGTGCAGCCCGACCACTTCGGCCTGCGAGGCCAGCATCGCCTGTACCGGCGCATCCTTCACCGAGGTCACGTCCAACCACAGGCGCCCCCGCTCGCGGCCTGCCGACTGCCGCACGTAGTCGGCAATCAGCGCCGGCGTATGCCGGATGGGTGCGGAAAAGACCAGCACATCGGCCTGGTCAAGCAGCTGTTCCGGCGTCTGCGAAGCCGGGTCGGACGGGTCGTGGCCGATCACCTGCAGCTGCATGTGCTGCTGGAAAAAACGGGTCAGCCAGCGCCCATAGGCGCCGGCACTGCCCACGATGCCGACCGTGCGCGGCGTGCGCGTCTGCAGTTCGCTCATGCCACGCGTTCGGCGTGGAAGCGCGTGGCGTCTGCCAGCGCGGCAGGCGCGGCAGCGATCACGTCGAATTCCTCGAAGCCGTTGGCCAGGGTGGCTTCCAGCGCGGCATGGGTACCGGCAATGGCGCGCGAGATGGCCTGGTGCATCGACTCGCCACGCAGCAGGAACGACACCACCAGCGACATCAGCACATCGCCAGTACCGGCCACATCGACGGGAAGCAACGGCGATGTCCATCGCCAGGTTTCCTTGCGGCCCACGGCCAGAGTCACCAGCTCACCCGGGTTGCCGCCCACGCTGTGCGCGATCACCCAGTGCGGGCCGCGCGCCAGCAGCGTGCGCGCCGCGGCGATGGCATCGCGCTCGGCCAGGGCGGGCATGCCGGTCAGCCGGTTCAGCTCGAAGGCATTGGGCGTGACCAGCCAGGCGTGCGGCAGCAGGCGTTGGCCGAAGATCGCTTCCAGCCCCGGCTCCACGTAGGGGCCGGTGTGGGTATCACCAATCACCGGATCCAGGCAGTAGCGCAGCTGCGGGCAGGCCGGCAGGACCTCGTCCAGCCAGTCAGCGAAGGCGGCGCCATTGGCGGCGCTGCCGAAGTAGCCGGACACCAGCATCTTCGCCCGCTGTGGCAGGCCGCGTTCGCGGGCACCCAGCAGCAGGTCGGCGAACCAGTCGGCGGGCAGCACGCGGCCGCGGGTGGTGTCGTAGAACGGCGCATTGCTGAGCAAAACGGTCGGGATTTCCGCCACGCGCACGCCGAGGGCGCGCATCGGCGGCACAGCAGCACTGTTGCCGGCGTGGCCGTAGACGAGCTGCGACTGGACGGAGATGACGTCGATCGGCGAGGGCCCGTCGGGGCGCTGGCGACGGCCAAGGAGCAGATGATTGTCGAGGGATTCGCTCATGCCCGCATTCTACGCCCAAGGGGCTTTTCGGCAGGGCTTGCGGCCCTGCACCTGCAGAATCAACGTCAACGTCAAAAGCGGGCATTCCGTGGAACGGCGGGACACTGTGGGTTTGCGGGGACGCCGTAAATACGTCCCTGTAGGCTTGGTCGCCGCATCCATGCGGCTCACACCCCACAAACCCACAGTGCCCCGCCTTCGACAGTTGGCCGGCGCCTGTTGGTGGGTGCCGACCGTTGGTCGGCACATCTGTCAGATATCGAATGAATTCATCCACGCATGGCGTGGATCTACTGTGTCGACCAAGGTCGACACCTACCAGGGCCAGACGCCGTTCCGACAGATCGCGGAAATCTGTCAGAGGCGGGGCGGTGTCGGATTGCGGGGTGTCAGCGGCATGGATGCCGCTGCCAAGCCTACAGGGACGTACTTGCGGCGTCCCCGCAATCCGACACCGCCCCGCCAGCTCACAGGAAACCCGCTTTTGACGTTGACGTTGATTCTGCGGGTGCAGGGCTGCAAGCCCTGCAAACCCAAACCCCCTCAGTGCGCAGCAGGACGCGAGGGCGGCAGCCAGGCCGCGACGATGCCCAGCAGCGGCAGGAACGCGGTCAGCTGGTACACGTACTCGATGCTGGTCCTGTCCGCCAGCAGACCGAGCACGGCTGCCCCCAGCCCGCCCATGCCGAAGGCAAAGCCGAAGAACAACCCTGACACCATGCCGATGCGGTGCGGCATCATTTCCTGCGCATACACCACGATGGCCGAGAACGCCGACGACAGCACGAAGCCGATCAGCACCGCCAGCACCGTCGTCCAGAACAGATCGGCATGCGGCAGCGCCAGCGCGAACGGGGCCACGCCCAGGATCGAAGTCCAGATGATCGGCTTGCGGCCGATGCGGTCACCCAGCGGGCCGCCGAGGAAGCCACCGGCCGCCGATGCCACCAGGAACGCGAACAGGTGCAGCTGCGCCTGCGCCACCGGAATGCCGAAGTGATGGATCAGATAGAAAGTGAAGTAACTGCCGATGCTGGCCATGTAGAAGTACTTGCTGAAGATCAGCACCAGCAGGATCGCCATCACCCGGGCCACGGTGCGGGTCGGATGACGCGGGGCGACGGCCCCCTGCCCGACCGGGCGCGGCGTGCCCAGGTGCAGCGCGTACCAGCGGCTGACATAGGTCAGCAGGGCGATGCCGATCAGCGCAGCGCCGGCAAACCACGACGCGGCATGCTGGCCGTACGGCACGATCACTGCGGCGGCGATCAGCGGGCCCAGCGCGGTGCCGAAGTTGCCGCCGACCTGGAACACCGATTGGGCAAAGCCGTGGCGGCCGCCGGAGGCCAGCCGCGCGATGCGCGAGGCTTCCGGATGGAAAATGGCCGAACCGATGCCGACCATCGCCGCGGCCAGCAGCACCATCGCGTAGTTCGGAGCAAAGCCGAGCAGCAGCATGCCGCACAGGGTCGAGGCCATGCCGATCGGCAGGGAGTAAGGCGCGGGCTTGCGGTCGGTGGCCAGGCCAACCAGCGGCTGGAAGATCGACGCGGTCAGCTGGTAGGTCAGCGTGATCAGGCCGATCTGGGTGAAGCTGAGATTGAAACCGCCCTTGATCACCGGATAGATGGCCAGGATCAGCGACTGCATCATGTCGTTGACGACGTGGGAGCTGGAGATCGCCGCCAGCACGCCGGGCGACGTACTGCGGGTGGTGGCGGGTGTGGCCAGGCTGGACATGGTGCGCAGTCAGGATGGGGGCGAGCCGTGCATGCTACGGTGCCCTCCCCCTCCCTTCCGCCGCGTTCTGGTCATGCCATATCGCAAAAAGGACACCTCCTGCGCGATCCGGGAGTCCGCGCCCTGGAATGAAGTGCCCGGCCACCGGCCGGTCACGTGCCGGGTCAAGGACTATCCGGCCGGCACCCGCGTGTCCCCCCACCGGCACCGCCGCCACCAGCTGGTCTATGCGATGTCCGGGCTGATGGTGGTGCGCTCGGAAGTCGGCCGGTGGGTGGTGCCCTCCACCCGCGCCATCTGGATGCCGGCCGGCATGGCCCACGCGGTGGACTGCATCGCCGATGTGCATATGCGCAGCCTGTACATTGAACCCGCGTTCGCGCCGCAGCTGGCTACCGAAGCATTCGCGGTACAGGTGGCGCCGTTGCTGCGCGAACTGCTGCATGCCGCCAGCCAGATCGAGGGCGAGCACCACGACGACAGCCGTGATGGCCGCGTGGTGCGCCTGCTGCTGGACGAACTGCACCGCATGGACGTGCTGCCGCTGCACCTGCCAACGCCAACCGACCCACGCCTACAGCGCATCTGCCAGCACATACAGAAGCATCCCGGCGACGAAGCCACCCTGCTGGACTGGGCCGAGGCGTTGGCAGTGGACGTGAAAACCATCCAGCGCCATTTCGCCAGCGAACTGGGCCTGACCTTCGGCCAGTGGCGGCAACAGGCTCGACTGCTGGCCGCGATGGAACGACTGGCCGTGGGCGAGAAGGTGATCGATGTGGCGCTGGCAATGGGCTACGATAGCCCCAGCGCCTTTACCAGCATGTTCAAGCGGCAGCTGGGGCAGACACCGGCGGCGTTTTTCCGGTGATCCGTTGAATGGCATCCACGCATGGTGTCGATCTACTGCCCTGCCTGTGCTTCGATAATCGTCCTACGGAAAGGGGACCATCATGAAGAAGACATGGATCGTCGCGTCAGGATTCGCTTTTGCTCTACTACTGGTGCTGGGCGCAATCATTCCGCCCGCGCAGGCGAGCGGCACGCATTTCCGCTTCCACTCAGATGAACAGAAGGATGGATTCCGTTTCCGGCTTGATATCCAGGGTCGAAGCGATGACGGCTACATCCATGTCGTCTGGACGGGAAAGGCGGACAACGCCCCGGAGCGTAATCCGTACCATGTCGAAATGAATCGACGCGAAAAACGGCTCTACGTCCGTCCACGAAAGCGGGACGGCCAGCCATGGTTCGAGCTGGACGTTGTTGGCGATCGCGGAACGCTGCTGTTCCAGGGCCGCCGTCTGCAGGGCGATGCCAACTGGGAAATCATGTAGGAACCACACACGAAAACGCCGGGCAGCGCCCGGCGTCGTCGTTCAACACGTAGCTGGAAACTCAGGACGTCATGCGGTCCCAGAAACCCTTCACGCCATCGATGAAGGTGGCCGACTTCGGAGAATGCTTGCGCGCTTCCTCACCGACGAAGGTGGCTTCGAACTGCTCCAGCAGCTTGCGCTGGTCGTTGGTCAGGTTCACCGGGGTTTCCACCACCACGCGGCAGTAGAGGTCGCCCTCGCTGCGGCTGCGCACCGAACGCACGCCCTTGCCGCGCAGGCGGAACAGCTTGCCGGTCTGGGTCTCGGCCGGGATGCGGATTTCCGCTTCGCCGCCGAGGGTGGCCACGCGCACGGTGTCGCCCAGCGCGGCCTGCGATATACGGATCGGCACTTCGCAGTGCAGGTCGTCGCCATCACGCTGGAAGATGTGGTGCTCGCGCACGCGCACTTCCACGTACAGGTCACCCGGCGGCGTACCGGCCGGGCCGGCCTCGCCTTCGCCCTGCAGGCGGATGCGGTCACCGCTATCGACACCGGCCGGCACCTTCACCGACAGCACTTTGTCTTCCTCGATGCGTCCGTTGCCATGGCAGGTTTTGCAGGGCTTGGCGATGATCTGGCCACGGCCGTTGCAGTTGTGGCAGGCCTGCTGCATGGCGAAGATGCCGCGCTGGATGCGCACCTGGCCGCGGCCATGGCAGACGTTGCAGGTCTCGACTTTGCCGTCCTCCGAGCCGCTGCCATCGCAGTCGCCGCACTCGGCCAGGGTCGGGATCTCGATCCGGCGCTCGACGCCGCACACGGCCTCTTCCAGGTCCAGTTCCATCACGTAGCCGATGTCGGCGCCGCGCCGGGCCTGGCGCGGACCACCGCCGCCCCCGCCAAAGATATTGCCGAAGATATCGCCGAAAATGTCGTTCATGTCCGGGCCGCCCGGACCACCACCGCCCATGCCGTGTTCGAACGCGGCATGGCCGTGGCTGTCGTACATGCGGCGCTTGTTGACGTCGGACAGCACTTCGTAGGCTTCCTTGCACTCCTTGAAGGAGGCTTCGGCCGCCGCATCACCCGGATTGCGGTCCGGATGGAATTTCATGGCGCAGCGACGATAGGACTTTTTCAGTTCTTCGTCGCTGGCGGTGCGGGCCACGCCCAGCACTTCGTAGTAATCGCGCTTGCTCATATCGTAAATCGGGTTCCGGAACGTCGGGATTCGTCAAAGCAGAAGAGCGGAGCCAGGTCCGCTCCTGCGTCGGGCGCCCCGACACGCCAGTGGCGGCCAGGACCCTGATGCGACAACGGGACGCTGCCAGGCAGCGTCCCGCGTCGGTCCGGATCAGGACTTCTTGTCATCCTTGACTTCGGTGAACTCGGCATCCACCACGTCATCACCGCCCTTGCCCGCGCTGCCGGCATCGGCACCCGGGGCGGCACCGCCCTGGTCGGCTGAAGCGGCGGCGAACAGCGCCTGGCCGGCTTCTTCCAGCACCTTCGACTTGGCTTCGATCTGGGCCTTGTCGTCGCCCTTCATCGCCGTTTCCAGGTCAGCCAGGGCTGCCTCGACCTTGCCGATGACATCGCCGCCGACCTTGCTGCCGTGCTCGGTGATGGCGCTGCGGGTACCGTGGATCAGGGCATCGGCCTGGTTGCGGGCCTGTACCAGTTCCTGGAACTTCTTGTCTTCCTCGCGGTTGGCTTCCGCGTCGGCGACCATGCGTGCGATCTCCTCCTCGGACAGGCCCGAACCGGCCTTGATCTCGACCTTCTGTTCCTTGTTGGTCTTCTTGTCCTTGGCCGACACGTGCAGGATGCCGTTGGCGTCGATGTCGAAGGACACTTCCACCTGCGGCAGGCCGCGCGGGGCCGGCTCGATGCCGGACAGGTCGAACTTGGCCAGCGACTTGTTGAAGCGGGCCTGTTCGCGCTCACCCTGCAGCACGTGCACGGTCACGGCCGACTGGTTGTCCTCGGCAGTGGAGAACACCTGCGAGGCCTTGGTCGGGATGGTGGTGTTCTTCTCGATGATCTTGGTGAACACGCCGCCCATGGTCTCGATGCCCAGCGACAGCGGGGTCACGTCCAGCAGCAGCACGTCCTTGACGTCGCCGCCAAGCACGCCGCCCTGGATCGCCGCACCCAGTGCCACGGCTTCGTCCGGGTTGACGTCCTTGCGCGGCTCCTTGCCGAAGAACTCGGTCACCGCCTGCTGCACCTTCGGTGGTCGCGTGCTGCATTGCACTCGGCGCGCGCCAGGCGCGGCCCGGTGAGTTCAG
>NZ_JBNNHG010000086.1:0-15712 GCF_050268705.1 Stenotrophomonas sp. NPDC077659
GTGGATGCCCTTTCCATTGCATCCAAGCGTCCGGTTATTGTTAGGAACGACGCAACTCAGGCCGTCAATGACCTGGGTGTACAGGACCGGCAGGTGCACCGCCGGCGACTGCGACACCGGAAGGTGACCGGTCCTGTACACCCAGGTCATTGACGGCCTGAGGGTGATCGAAAACGGACGTTATCTGGATGGCACGTTCGGTCGTGGCGGTCATGCACGTGGCGTGCTCACCCAGTTGGGCCCGGAGGGGCGCCTGCTGGTCATGGACAAGGATCCGGACGCCATCGCTGTAGCCGAGCGCGATTTCGCGCCGGACCCGCGCGTGTCCATTTTCCGTGGCAGCTTCGCCCAGCTGCTGCAGTGGGATGCGACGGCCGAAGGCCTGGATGGCGTGTTGTTCGACCTCGGCGTGTCCTCGCCGCAGCTGGACGTGGCAGAGCGTGGTTTCAGCTTCGGCAAGGACGGCCCGCTGGACATGCGCATGGACCCGGACAGCGGCGAAAGCGCGGCGCAGTGGATCAACCGCGTCGAAGACCGCGAGATCGCCGATGTGCTCTGGACCTACGGCGAAGAGCGGCAGAGCCGCCGTATCGCCCGCGCCATCGTCGCCCGCCGCGAGAAGCAGCCCTTCACCCGCACAGCCGAACTGGCCGAGCTGATTGCCTCGGTGATGCCGCGCGGAAAAGACAAGATCCACCCGGCCACGCGCAGCTTCCAGGCCATCCGCATCCACATCAACCGCGAGCTGGCCGATCTGGAAGCCGGCCTCGATGCGGCCGTGGAACGGCTCAAGCCCGGTGGCCGTCTGGCGGTGATCAGCTTCCATTCGCTGGAAGACCGCATCGTCAAGCAGTATATGAACCGCCTGGCCAAGGCACCGCCGGCCAACCGCCGTCTGCCCGAGGCCGTCGCTTTTGTGCCCACCCTGGATCTGATCGGCGGTGCCATCAAGGCCACCGACGAAGAACTGGCCGCCAACCCGCGTGCCCGCAGCGCCGTGCTGCGCGTGGCCCAGAAGCGGGAGGCCGGTGCATGAGCCGGCTGCTGCTGATCATCCTGTTGGCCTGCACCGTGGCCTCGGCGATCGGCGTCGTGTTCGTGCGTCACCGTCATCGGCAGACGTTCATCGAGCTGTCGCGTGCCGAGCGCACGCGCGATGACATCAACCTGGAATTCGGCCGCCTGCAGCTGGAACAGGCCACCCTGGCCGAAGCCAACCGCGTCGACCGCGTGGCCCGCGAGAAGCTGGGCATGAAGTTCCCCGAAGCCGCCGACGTGGTGGTGGTGCGCCCATGAGCAAGACCGGCCGCAATCGCCCGCGCAACGCTTTCAACCTGCGCCAGCGCCTGCGCTGGGTCGCGCTGGCGCTTGGCCTGTGCTCGGTCTCGCTGGTCGGTCGCGCGGCGTACGTGCAGATCATCAACAGCGATTTCTACCAGCGCCAGGGCGAGGCGCGTTACCTGCGCGAGCTGCCGATCAAGACGTCGCGCGGCATGATCACCGACCGCAACGGCGAGCCGCTGGCGGTGTCCACCCCGGTTGCTTCGATCTGGGTGAACCCGCAGGATCTGCTGCGCGCGCCGGATCGCATTCCCGAGCTGGCCCAGGCCATCGGCATGTCGGTGGACGAGCTGAGCAGCCGCCTGTCGCAGAAGTCGGACAAGGAATTCATGTACCTGCGCCGCCGGATCAATCCGGACGAGGCGGAGAAAGTCGTCGCGCTGAAGATTCCGGGCGTGGCCGCGCAGCGCGAGTTCCGCCGCTTCTACCCGCAGGGTGAGGCGATGGCGCACGTACTGGGCTTCACCAACATCGACGACCGCGGCCAGGAAGGGCTGGAACTGGCCTTCGACGAATGGCTGCGCGGCAAGCCCGGCGCCAAGCGGGTGATCCGCAACCGCAAGGGCGAGACGGTGGAAAGCGATCTGCTGCGCGCTGCCGAGCCAGGCAAGGACCTGACCCTCAGCATCGACCGCCGCATCCAGTACCTGGCCTTCAAGGAACTGCGCAATGCGCTGGTGGCCAACAAGGCGGCCGGTGGTTCGATGGTCATCATGGACGTGGCCACCGGCGAGATCCTGGCCATGGTCAACCTGCCGACGTACAACCCGAATTCGCTCAACGGTGCGGTGCCCGATACGCGCCGCAACCGCGCCGTGACCGACCTGGTCGAGCCGGGTTCGACGATGAAACCGTTGACCATCGCCACCGCGCTGCAGTCCGGCGCGGTGACCAAGGACACCATCATCGATACCAACCCGGGCTACATGCAGGTGGCCCGCTTCACCATCCGCGACGTGCCGCGCAACAATGGCGTGCTCAACGTCACCGGTGTGATCACCCGCAGTTCGAACATCGGCGCGGCCAAGATCGCCGCCAAGATGACCGACCAGACCTTCTATGACGGCGTACGCCGCTTCGGTTACGGCTCGGTGCCGCACAGTGGCTTCCCCGGTGAATCCGCTGGCGTAGTGCGCCGCCCGGGCAACTGGGATGGCGCCACCAAGACCACCATGTCCTACGGCTACGGCCTGAACGTGACGCCGCTGCAGATTGCCACCGCGTACTCGGCGCTGGCCAACGGCGGCAGGCTGATTGCACCGACCTTCGTGAAAGGGCAGCGCAACGAAGGCAAGCAGATCATCGACCCGGCGGTGGCCAAGGAAGTGGTGGCCATGATGGAAACCGTGGTGACCCAGGGCGGCGCCAAGCAGGCGGCCGTGCTCGGCTACCACGTGGCCGGCAAGACCGGCACCGCGCGCAAGGCCGGCCCGGGCGGCTACGAGCGTGGCCACTACAACTCGCTGTTTGCCGGCGTGGTGCCCGCCACCAACCCGCGCTTTGCCACCGTCATCGTCATCAACGATCCGCAGGCCGGCAAGTTCTACGGTGGTCTGGTCTCGGCGCCGGTGTACCACAACGTGATGGAAGGCACCCTGCGTCTGATGGACGTCCCGCTGGACGATCTGCAGTCGTGGCTGGCTGCCCAGCAGTCCGGAAAGATGGGGCATTCGGCCTCCGTCCTGCCGGCGCCGCCGGCCGAGGCAGCGCTGCCGGCCGATGCCGCCGCTGAATTCGATGCCGCGCTGCCCACCGCGCAGAACCATGTGCCGGCCCCGCCCGCGGGAGGCACGCAATGAGTCCTTCGATGTTGCTTTCGCAGTTGCTTCCGGACGTTGCCCTGGCGGGCAACGATCCCGTTCTGACCGGCCTGGTGCTGGACAGCCGTGCCGTGCGCCCCGGCAATGCTTTCGTCGCCATCGCCGGGTTCGGCGCGCATGGCCTGGGCTTTGTCGAACAGGCGCGCGCGGCCGGTGCCAGCGCCATCCTGTTCGAGCCGCCAGTCCCGGCCGGGCTGCCGGCGCCGGCCGATGCCATCGCCGTGCCGGGCCTGCGCGCGCGCCTGGGCGCGATGGCCGACCAGTTCCATGGCGCACCGTCGCGTGCGATGACGATGGTGGGCGTGACCGGCACCAACGGCAAAACCTCCACCGTGCAGCTGCTGGCCCAGGCCTGGCACCTGCTCGGTACGCCCAGTGGCAGTATCGGCACGTTGGGCGCCGGACTTTATGGTGCGGTGGAGCCGACGGGCTTCACCACGCCGCTGGTGCTGCAGATGCATGCACTGCTGGCACAGCTGCGAGATGACGGCGCGCGTGCAGTGGCGATGGAAGTCAGCTCGCATGCGCTGGACCAGGGCCGCGTGGATGCGGTGCACTACGACGTGGCGGTGTTCACCAATCTCACCCGCGACCATCTGGATTACCACGGCGACATGGCCAGCTACGGCGCAGCCAAGGCCCGCCTGTTCCACCGCCCGGGCCTGAAGGCAGCGGTGGTGAACCTGGATGATGCGTTCGGTCGCCAGCTGTTCGCCGGCCTGCCGGCCGGCGTGCAGGCCATCGGTCTCAGCTCGCGCGGCGCGGTCGACGCCAGCGTGCGCGCCGAAGGCCTGCAGCTGGACGGCCGTGGCATCGGCTTCGAACTGGTCATCGACGGCGCGCGCGCGGCGGTGCAGTCGCCGCTGCTGGGCCGCTTCAACGTGGACAACCTGCTGGCCGTGGCCGGCAGCCTGCATGCACTGGGCGAGCCGATCGAGCGCATCGCCGGCGTTCTCTCGGCGCTGCAGCCGATCCGTGGCCGCATGAACCGCCTGGGCGGCGAAGACGGCCTGCCCACCGTGGTGGTCGACTACGCCCACACCCCCGATGCACTGGAACAGGCACTTGAAAGCCTGCACGGGCACCTGCAGGGCACGCTGTACTGCGTGTTCGGCTGCGGTGGCGAACGTGATACCGGCAAGCGCCCGCAGATGGCGGCCATTGCCGAGCGCCTGGCCAACCAGGTCATCGTTACCGATGACAACCCGCGCGGCGAGGATGGCGATGTGATCGTGGCCGACATCCTCTCCGGCTTCGCCGATGCCTCGGCCGTGACCGTGCAGCGCAGCCGCGCGCGTGCGATCGGCCTGGCGGTGAAGCGTGCCGGCGCTGGCGACATCATCCTGATTGCTGGCAAGGGCCATGAGCCTTACCAGGAAGTCAACGGCGTGCGCCACGACTTCGACGACACCGAAGTCTCGGCTGCCGCGCTGGCCGCCAAGGCCGGGGTTCTCGCGACGCGCACGGATGCGCTAGTGGCCCGACCGCAGGACGCGGAAGAGGGCCCAGAGGCAGGGGAGGGCATCGCATGAAGCGCACCCTGCTTTCGCTGATCGCGCACTGGGCCGGTGGCGAGATCCACGGCGACGACGTGGCCATCGATGCGGTCAGCCATGACACCCGCAGCCTGGGCAACGGCAGCCTGTACGTCGCCCTGCGTGGCGAACGCTTCGACGGCCATGATTTCGCCGCCGATGCACAGGCACGCGGTGCCAGTGCACTGCTGGTCGAGCGCCTGCTGCCGCTGGACCTGCCGCAGGTGCTGGTGGCCGACAGCGAACTGGCGCTGGCCCGCATCGCCGCCGGCATGCAGCGCGACCGTGGCACCGAGGTGTTCGCGATCACCGGCAGCAACGGCAAGACCAGCGTGAAGAGCCTGCTGCTGTCGATCCTGCAGCAGGTGGCCGCGCACGCCCATAAGGTGGTCTACGCCAACCCGGGCAACCGCAACAACGAGATCGGCCTGCCGCTGGCGGTGATCGATGCACCGGAAGATGCCGACTACGCCGTTTACGAGATGGGCGCAGGCAAGCCGGGCGACATTGCCTACCTGACCGACATCGCCCGCCCGCGCTATGCGCTGGTCAACAACATCGCCCCGGCCCACCTGGAACGCATGGGCAGCCTGCTCGGCGTGGCGGTGACCAAGGGCGCGATCTATGCCGCGCTGCCGGCCGATGGCGTCGCCGTCATCAATGTCGACGATGCCTACGGCCGCTGGTTCGAACAGCACTTCGTCGGCACCCCGGCGCGCTGCCGCGTGCTGCGCTACGGCCTGGACCACAGCGCCGACGTCACCGCGCGCGACATCCGCGCGGGCGCGCAGGGCAGCCAGTTCACCCTGGTTGCGCCGCAGGGCGAGGCCCGCGTGGTGCTGGGCCTGCCAGGCCGCCACAACGTGAGCAACGCTTTGGCTGCGGCCAGTCTGGCGCTGGGTGCCGGCATCGACCTGGCCCTGGTGGCCGCCGGCCTGGCCGCTGCGCAGCCGGTGCCGGGCCGCCAGATCGCCCACCAGCTGCACAACGGTGCGGTGCTGGTGGACGACAGCTACAACGCCAACCCGGGTTCGCTGGCCGCGGCCATCGATGCCCTGGCCGCGGCCCCGGAAGAGGGTTGGCTGGTGCTGGGCGACATGCGCGAGCTGGGTCCGGACGCTGAAGCCCTGCACGCGCAGGCAGGCCTGCGTGCACGCAGCGCGGGTCTGAAGCGTCTGTACGCGCTCGGCCCGCTCAGTGCTGCTGCCGCTGCCGCGTTCGGCGAAGGTGGCCGCCATTTCGCCACCCATGATGCGCTGTCGCAGGCGCTGCAGGACGAGTTGCACGCTGGTGTGCGCTGCCTGGTCAAGGGTTCCCGTGGCAGTGCCATGGACCTGATCGTCAAAGCGCTGCTGGCGCAAGGAGAGGAATCCCCGCATGTTGTATGAACTGGCTCGATGGTTGCAGCAGTTGGAAAGCCTGTTCGGGCTGTTCAACTACCAGACCTTCCGCGCGATCCTGGCAGCGCTGACCGCGCTGTTCCTGTCGTTGTGGCTCGGCCCGGCGGTGATCCGCCGGCTTGCCCAGTTCAAGGGCGGCCAGCCGATCCGCACCGATGGCCCGCAGACCCACTTCGTCAAGGCCGGCACGCCCACCATGGGCGGTTCGCTGATCCTGCTCACCGTCACCCTGTCGGTGCTGATGTGGGCCGACCTGCGCAACCGCTACGTGTGGCTGGTGCTGGCGGTGATGCTGTGCTTCGGCGCCATCGGCTGGTACGACGACTGGATCAAGATCGTGCGCCGCGACCCGAACGGTCTGGCCTCGCGCTGGAAGTACCTGTTGCAGTCGATCTTCGGCCTGGCCGCGGGCATCTTCCTGCTGCAGACCGCTGACGTGCCGGCGGCACTGACCTTCTACATCCCGATGTTCAAGTCGATTGCGCTGCCGCTGGCCGGCATCAGCTTCGTGGCCATCGCCTATTTCTGGATCGTCGGCTTCTCCAACGCGGTCAACCTGACCGACGGCCTGGATGGCCTGGCCATCATGCCCACCGTGCTGGTGGCGTGCGGCCTGGGCGTGTTCGCCTATGCGTCGGGCAACGTGGTGTTCGCCAACTACCTGCAGATCCCGCAGATCCCCGGTGCCGGTGAACTGGTCATCATCTGCGCGGCCATTGCCGGTGCGGGCCTGGGCTTCCTGTGGTTCAACACCTACCCGGCCATGGTCTTCATGGGCGACATCGGCGCGCTGGCGCTGGGTGCGGTGCTGGGCACGATCGCCGTGATTACCCGCCAGGAGCTGGTGCTGGTCATCATGGGCGGCGTGTTCGTCATCGAAACGCTGTCGGTGATGATCCAGGTCGCCTCGTTCAAGCTGACCGGCAAGCGCGTGTTCCGCATGGCGCCGATCCACCACCACTTCGAGCTGAAGGGCTGGCCGGAGCCGCGCGTGATCGTGCGCTTCTGGATCATCTCGGTCGTGCTCGTGCTGATCGGCCTTGCCACCCTGAAGGTGCGCTGAGAATGAACGACCTGTCCCGCCAGGCAACCCGCCTTGAAGCCATCGAAGGCAGCTACGACAAGTGGCTGCTGGGCGCGATCATCGCGCTCACGGGCATTGGCGTGGTGATGGTGGCATCCAGCTCGATCGCGCTGATGAGCAGTCCGTTCTACTACCTCAACCGCCACCTGATCTTCCTGGCGGTGGGCATCGTGCTGGCGGTCATCGCCGCCCGCACCGAGCTGAAGTCGATCGAACAGTACAACCAGATCCTGCTGCTGGGCTGCTTCGTGCTGCTGCTGGCGGTGTTCATGCCGGGCCTGGGCAGCACCGTCAACGGTGCCCGCCGCTGGATCAACCTGGGCATTTCCAAGTTCCAGACGGTCGAAGCGGTGAAGGTGCTCTACATCGTCTGGCTGTCCAGCTACCTGGTGCGCTTCCGCGACGAGGTCAATGCCACCTGGCCGGCCATGCTCAAGCCGCTGGGCGTGGCCGGTGCGCTGGTGGTGCTGCTGCTGCTGCAGCCCGACTTTGGTTCGTCCACCCTGCTGCTGGCCATCACCGCCGGCATGCTGGTGCTGGGCGGGGTGAACATGCCGCGCATGTCGATGCCGGTGATCATCGGCCTGGTCGGCATGAGCGCGCTGGCGATCATCGAGCCGTACCGCATGCGCCGCATCACCTCCTTCCTGGACCCGTGGGCCGACCAGCAGGGCGACGGCTACCAGCTGTCCAATGCGCTGATGGCCGTGGGCCGCGGCGAATGGACCGGCGTGGGCCTGGGCAACTCGGTGCAGAAGCTGTACTACCTGCCCGAAGCGCATACCGACTTCATCTTCTCGGTCACCGCCGAGGAATTCGGCTTCCTGGGCACCTGCACCATCGTCGCGCTGTACGCGCTGCTGGTGGGCCGCACCTTCTGGCTGGGCATGCGCTGCGTGGAAATGAAGCGGCACTTCTCCGGCTACATCGCCTTCGGCATCGGCCTGTGGATCAGCATGCAGACCTTTGTTTCCATCGGCGTGAACCTGGGCATCCTGCCGACCAAGGGCCTGACCCTGCCGCTGATTTCCTCGGGCGGCTCGTCGGTGCTGATGACCTGCGTGGCGATGGGCCTGCTGCTGCGCGTGTCCTATGAACTCAAGCGTGCCGAGCGCCGCCAGGCCGTGCGTATCGGTGGCGGTGAAGACGCCATGGGCGCGCCCGTGGTCGAACCGGCCGCCCCGGTTGCTGCCAGCACGACCATGCACCCCGAGCCGGTGGCTGCCACCGCGCCGGCCGCTGCCCGCGGCACCAGCCGCCTGCAGTCGCGCATCGAACCGACCTTCGGGAGGCTGTCATGAGCACGGTCTCCACCACCGCGAACAGCAGCGCCCGCCCGGTGATGATCCTGGCCGGTGGTACTGGTGGCCACATCTTCCCCGGCCTGGCCGTAGCCCGCGTGCTGCGCCAGCGTGGTGTGCCCGTTACCTGGATGGGTGCTGACGGTGCGATGGAAACCCGCCTGGTACCGCAGCACGATATTCCCATCGACACGCTGGCCATCACCGGCCTGCGCGGCAAGGGCAAGCTGGCCCTGCTGGGCGCACCGTGGCGGCTGATGCGCGCACTGCGCGCGGCCGGCATGATCATCCGCAAGCGCCAGCCGCGCGCGGTGGTCGCCTTCGGTGGCTTTGCCTCGGGGCCGGGCGGCATGGCCACGCGCCTGCATGGCCTGCCGCTGCTGGTGCATGAGCAGAACCGCGCGCCGGGCATGACCAACCGCATCCTGTCGCGCTATGCGCGCCGCCTGCTGACCGGTTTCCCCGGCACCTTCGCCAAGGGCGAGGAGTTCGTCGGCAACCCGGTGCGCGCGGACATCGCTGCCATTGCGCCGCCGGAACAGCGCTTCGCTGACCGCCAGGGCCCGCTGCGGCTGCTGGTGGTGGGCGGCAGCCAGGGCGCACGCGCGCTCAACACCGGCGTGCCGCAGGCCATTGCCTCGCTGGCTGGCAGCGTGCAGGTGCAGGTGCGCCACCAGAGCGGCGAAAAGCTGCATGGTGAAGCCGTGCAGGCCTATGCCGAGGCCGGCGTGCAGGCTGAAATCACCCCGTTCATCGCCGACATGGCCGATGCCTTCGCCTGGGCCGACCTGGTGGTGTGCCGTGCCGGCGCGTCCACTCTGGCCGAGCTGTGCGCGGTGGGCGTGGGCAGCGTGCTGGTGCCGTTCCCTGCCGCCGTCGACGATCACCAGACCCGCAATGCGGAGTATCTGGTCGAGCGCGGCGCGGCCGTGTTGCTGAAGCAGGATGGAACGCTGGCCGACGGCATTGCCGCACTGCTGCGCGAACTGTCCGAAAATCCCGCCCGCCGCATGCAGATGGCGCACGCCGCGCGTGCCTTGGCAAAGGTCGATGCCGCCGAGCGCATCGCCGATATCATTCTTGAGGAAGCAGTATGAAGAAGGCCTGCCATAGCGCCTGCCACGCGCGAGGCCGCGCATGATCCGCCGCCTGCACGACACCAACGACCTGGTGCGCGCGTTCCCGCGCGTGCATTTCGTCGGCATCGGCGGCACCGGCATGAGCGGCATCGCCGAAGTGATGCTGACCCTGGGCTATGAAGTGTCCGGTTCGGACAACGCCGACAACGCGGCCACCCGCCGCCTGGCTGGCCTGGGTGCGCGCATCATGCGTGGCCACTCGGCCGCCAACGTGCTGGGCACCGACTGCGTGGTGGTGTCCAGCGCCATCCGCGAAGACAACCCCGAACTGATGGAAGCGCGCAGCCAGCGCATTCCGATCATGCCGCGCGCGGCCATGCTGGCCGAGCTGATGCGCTTCCGCCGCGGCATCGCCGTGGCCGGCACGCACGGCAAGACCACCACCACCAGCCTGACCGCAGCGGTGCTGAGCGAGGGCGACCTGGACCCGACCTTCGTGATCGGTGGCCAGCTGCTGGCTGCCGGTGCCAACGCCAAGCTGGGCGGTGGCCAGTGGCTGGTGGCCGAGGCCGACGAAAGCGATGGCAGCTTCCTGCGCCTGAACCCGCTGATGTCGATCATCACCAACATCGATGCCGACCACCTGGAAAACTACGGTAACGATTTTGCCCGCGTGCAGGCGGCCTTCGCCGAATTCCTGCAGCGCCTGCCGTTCTACGGCCTGGCGGTGCTGTGCATCGACGACCCGGAAGTGGCCGCGCTGGCGGCCAAGACCCCGCGCCATGTGATGAGCTACGGCATGAGCCCGCAGGCCGACGTGCGTGCCGAGAACGTGGTGCAGGAAGGTTCGCGCATGCGCTTCACCCTGCGCCTGCCGCAGGGCACCAGCCAGGAAGTGGTGCTGGCCCTGCCGGGCAGGCACAACGTACTGAACGCACTGGCCGCTGCGGCGGTGGGCTGGCAGCTGGGCGTGGCCCCGGACGCCATCGCACGTGCGCTGGAAAGCTTTGCCGGTGTCGGCCGCCGCTTCAACGATCTGGGCGAAGTGACCACCGCCAGCGGCGTCAGGGTCCGCATCATCGATGACTACGGTCACCACCCCAGCGAACTGGAGGCGGTGTTCGCCGCCGCCCGTGGTGGCTGGACCGACAAGCGCCTGGTGGTGGCGTTCCAGCCGCACCGCTACAGCCGTACCCGCGACCAGTTCGACAAGTTCGCTGCGGTGCTGTCCAGTGTCGATGCGCTTGTGTTGAGCGAGGTCTACCCGGCCGGAGAGGAGCCGATTGCTGGTGCCGATTCGCATGCGCTGGCGCGTGCCATCCGTGCGCGCGGCCGCAGCGAGCCGGTGGTGGTGGGCAAGGCCGCCGAACTGGCCAGCGTGCTGCCGGACGTGCTGCAGGACGGTGACCTGCTGCTGATGATGGGTGCCGGCGACATCGGCGCCGTCGCCAGCCAGATCGCCGTGGAAGGTTTCACGGTGGAGGGCCAGGCGTGAGCGCGCTGACCTTCCCGCCGCTGCGCGCCACCGACCCGGCCGTGTTCGGCCGGGTCGCGGTGCTGCTGGGCGGCAGCTCCAGTGAACGCGAAGTGTCGTTGGACTCGGGCCGCAACGTGCTGCAGGCGCTGCAGTCGCGCGGCGTCGATGCGTTCGCCGTCGACGGCATTCCGGCGCTGGCCAGGGCGCTGGCTGCCGGTGGCATTGACCGGGTGTTCAACATCCTGCACGGCCACAACGGTGGCGGTGAGGACGGCATCGTGCAGGGCCTGATGGAAGCCTGCGGCGTGCCGTACACCGGATCCAACGTGCTGGGCTCGGCACTGAGCATGGACAAGATCCGCACCAAGCAGGTATGGCTGTCGCTGGGCCTGCCGACCCCGCAGTACAGCAAGGTGACCGCGGAAAACGTGCACGCCAACGCAGCCGAGCTCGGCCTGCCGGTGGTGGTCAAGCCGGCCAATGAAGGCTCCAGCGTGGGCATCAGCCGGGTGACCGACGAGGCCGGACTGGACGAAGCGGTGGCCTTGGCCGCGCGCTACGACGGCCAGCTGCTGATGGAACAGATGGTGGTGGGCGACGAACTGACCGTGGGCATCCTCGGTGATGTCGCCCTGCCATCGATCCGCATCGTGCCCAAGGGCCAGTGGTACGACTACAACGCCAAGTACATCGCCGAGGACACCCAGTACCTGTGCCCGGGCCTGGACGGTGCCGACGAGGACGAGATCCGCCGCATCGCCCTGGCCGCGTTCCGTGCCGCCGGCTGCCGTGGCTGGGGCCGCGTGGACGTGATGCGTGACCGCGCCAGCGGCCGCTTCTTCCTGCTGGAAGTGAACACCGCGCCGGGGATGACCAGCCACTCGCTGGTGCCCAAGGCGGCCGCACAGGCCGGCATCGGTTTCGAGGAACTGGTGTGGCGCGTGCTGGAACAGACCCTGGAGGCATCGCACGCATGAACGCGCTGCTGCGCATCTTCGTCTGGCTGTTGGCCCTGTCGGTGGTGGCACTGCCGGTGGTGGCCGTGGTCAATGGCTGGGTCGGCGCCGAGCGCTGGCCGCTGGCGAAGCTGCGCGTGCACGGTGAGTTCAAGCGCGTGCCGCCGGAACAGCTGCAGCAGGTACTGCTGCCGTATGCCCACGCCGGCTTCTTCGCGGTGAAGCTGCAGGATGCGCAGGACGCCCTGGAAAAGCTGCCGTGGGTTGAAAGCGCACAGGTGCGCAAGCAGTGGCCGGACGTGCTGGAAGTGACCCTGGTCGAGCACAAGCCGTTCGCGCGCTGGGGCGAAGGCCGCCTGCTGTCCGAGCAGGGCAAGCTGTTCCCCACGCCGAAGAAGCTGGCCGATCTGCAGCTGCCCGAGCTGGACGGCCCGGACAGCCAGACCGAAGAAGTGGTGAAGCTGTACAACGATGCGCGCGCGCTGTTCGCACCGACCGGTGTGGACGTGCGCCGCCTGGCCATGGATGCGCGCGGCAGCTGGTCGCTGCTGCTGAGCAATGGCACCGAAGTGGTGGTCGGCCGTGACGATGCCCGCTCGCGCCTGCAGCGCTTCGTGCGCGTGCTGCCGCAGCTGGCCAACCAGGCCGCACCGATCGAGCGCGCCGACCTCCGATACACCAATGGTTTCACCCTGAGCTGGGGAACGCCGGCCGCGCCGGCCGGCGCACCCGCGACCCCGGCCGGAAGAACGCAGGAAAGGACATGAATCGCAAGGGTGACAAATCGCTGATCGTCGGCCTGGATATCGGCACCTCCAAGGTGGTGGCGCTGGTGGGCGAGTATTCGCCGGGCAACCCGATCGAAGTGATCGGCATCGGCTCGCACGAATCGCGCGGCCTCAAGCGCGGCGTGGTCGTGGACATCGAATCCACCGTGCAGTCGATCCAGCGTGCGGTAGAAGAGGCCGAGCTGATGGCTGGCTGCGAGATCCGCTCGGTGTACGCCTCCATTTCCGGCAACCACGTGCAGTGCAAGAACTCGCCGGGCATCGTGCCGATCCGCGACGGCGAGGTGACCTGGGGTGACCTGGACCGCGTGCTGGATGCGGCCAAGGCCGTGGCGATCCCGGCCGACCAGAAGATCCTGCACGCCATCCCGCGCGAATACGTGCTGGACGATTCGCAGGAAGGCATCCGCAATCCGGTCGGCATGACCGGCGTGCGCCTGGAAGTGCATGCCCACCTGGTGGTCTGCGCGCAGTCCGCCGCTGCCAACATCAGCAAGTGCGTGCAGCGCTGCGGCCTGCAGGTGGACGATCTGGTGCTGTCCTCGCTGGCCTCCAGCGTGGCGGTGCTGACTGCCGACGAAAAGGAACTGGGCGTGGTGCTGGTGGACATGGGCGCTGGCACCACCGATATCGCGGTGTTCGTGCAGGGCGCGATCTGCCACACCGCCTCGTTGCCGATTGCCGGCGACCACGTGACCAACGACATCGCGCACATGCTGCGCACGCCGACCCCGGAAGCCGAGCAGATCAAGGTGCGCTACGCCTGCGCCCTGGCCCAGCTGGCCACTGCCGAAGAAAGCATCCAGGTGCCGTCGGTGGGCGACCGCCCGCCGCGCCGCATGCCGCGCCATTCGCTGGCGCAGGCGGTGCAGGGCCGTTACGAGGAAATCTTCGAGATGGTGCAGGCCGAACTGCGCCGCTCCGGTTTCGAGGAACTGGTGCGCGCCGGCCTGGTGCTGACCGGTGGTGCCTCGAAGATGGAGGGCGTGGTCGAACTGGCCGAGGAGATGCTGCAGATGCCGGTGCGCGTGGGCATCCCGCAGCACGTCGTCGGCCTTGGCGAAGTGGTCGGCAACCCGGTGCATGCCACCGGCGTCGGCCTGCTGCTGATGGGCAGCCAGAACGAGCATCCGCGCCGGCCGTCGCTGCCGACTGGACGCGCAGGCAGCATGTTCAAGAAATTGAAGACCTGGTTCCGCGGCGAGTTCTGACGCGCAACCTGCATCACCCGGGCCCGCCCGGTTTGCTCTACCGGCAACACAACGCAGCAAAGCAGTAAAGCAACACACAACCCACACAGCCGCATCGGCAACATGACGCGAAAGGCAGGACGCCCGAACGCCCATGCCACCGACAAGCGGATACAACGAGGACACGGACATGGCGCATTTTGAACTGATCGAAAAGATGGCACCCAATGCGGTGATCAAGGTGGTTGGCGTGGGCGGCGGCGGCGGCAATGCCGTGGCGCACATGGTCAACTCGGCAGTGGATGGCGTGGAATTCATCACCGCCAACACCGACTCGCAGGCCATCAAGAATTGCGGTGCCAAGCTGCAGCTGCAGCTGGGTACCAACGTGACCAAGGGCCTGGGCGCAGGCGCAAATCCGGAGGTCGGCCGCCAGGCCGCACTGGAAGACCGTGAGCGCATCATGGACGCCCTGCAGGGCGCGGACATGGTTTTCATCACCGCCGGCATGGGCGGCGGCACCGGCACCGGAGCGGCACCGGTGGTGGCACAGCTGGCCAAGGAAATGGGCATCCTGACCGTGGCCGTGGTCACCAAGCCGTTCCCGTTCGAAGGCCGTCGCCGCATGCAGGTGGCGCTGAAGGGCATCGAGGAGCTGAGCCAGCACTGCGACTCGCTCATCACCATCCCGAACGAGAAGCTGATCACCGTGCTGGGTCGCAACGCGACCATGATCCAGGCCTTCCGTGCCGCCAACGACGTGCTGCAGGGCGCCGTGCAGGGCAGATCGGAAGAGCGCGTGGGTGATATCCGCGCCACGCTGCCGCGCGAGATCGTCGGCCCGTTCTACAACGATGAGTTCGGCGATACCTACGGCAACATCTATGCGCTCACCGGCAAGGGCTTCGACTATGCGGTGATGCGGGACTACGCCGACCGCATCCAGCTGGAGCTGCAGCGCGTGCCCGACGTGGGCAAGATCGATCTGGTCGGCCTGCAGGACGAGAAGGTGTGGATCGAGCTGTCCAACACCCGCCTGGCCACGCTGGGCGTGTCGATGCAGCAGGTACAGCAGGCGCTGGCCGACCAGAATGCGATCACCGGCACCAGCTTCTTCGAGACCGCCACCGACCGCGTGCAGCTGCGCGTGACCGGCCAGTTCAACGACATCGAAGCCATCCGCCAGTTCCCGATCCGTGCCGGCGACCGCACCGTGCACCTGGGCGACATCGCTGAGGTCAAGCGCGGCTTCGCCGACCCCGCTTCGCCGAAGATGCGCTTCATGGGGGAAGAAGCCATCGGCCTGGCCGTGGCGATGAAGGACGGCGGTGACATCCTCAAGCTGGGTGCGAACCTGGATGCGGAATTCGAACGCCTGCAGAAGACCCTGCCGGCCGGCATGCAGCTGCGCAAGGTCTCCGACCAGCCGCAGGCGGTGGAAGAATCCGTCGGTGAGTTCGTGCAGGTGCAGACCGAGGCGGTGGTGATCGTGCTCCTGGTGAGTTTCTTCTCGCTGGGCCTGCGTACCGGCCTGGTGGTGGGCGTGACCATCCCGTTGGTGCTGGCGATGACTTTCTTCGTCATGCACTACTTCGGCATCGGTCTGCACAAGATCTCGCTGGGCGCACTGGTGCTGGCGCTGGGCCTGCTGGTGGACGATGCGATCATCGCGGTGGAGATGATGGCTCTCGTGCTGCTCAAAATCGCCAAAATTGGCCAGCGGGCCAAATTCTCCGGTCGT
>NZ_JBNNHG010000087.1:0-15452 GCF_050268705.1 Stenotrophomonas sp. NPDC077659
AATATGCTGCGGGTCTGATCTTCGCGCTGGTCGATCCTGTTCCGGTGGTCAAGAGATGTTGAAAAAATCGCAGCCACCGGGAATCGGGGCCGAGACTGAGTTGCAGGCGTTGGTAAAGCGGATCGATGAGCGGATCGTGAGATCAACTGCACCAGGCCACGATTCACGGTGACCCTAGCAAACACAGTGGGTCGAACGATACGCGTGTTTTCAGGAAAAAGCGATAGCCGCGACATTCAGCGGCATCCCCCGCCCGCGTAGGCGTGACAAGGGCTGGCACCTGATCGAGCCTAAACCCGAGCCCCCATTCAGGATTTTCCTACCCTACACTGGGTAGATGACTGAAGCTGAAACCCAAGCTGAACACGGCAGACCGAGGATCTGGGTCGATGCCGACGCCTGCCCTGTTGTCATCCGCGACATCCTGTTCCGGGCCGCCGAACGGGTCGGGCTGGAGCTGACCCTGGTCGCCAACCAGTGGATCCGCACCCCACCCTCGCGCTGGCTGCGCGCCCTCCAGGTGCCGCAGGGCCTGGACGTGGCCGACAGCGCCATTGTCGAGCGGGTGGCGGCCGGCGACCTGGTGGTCACCCAGGACATCCCGCTGGCCGCACTGGTGCTGGAAAAGAAAGCCATCGCCCTGAACCCGCACGGCGAGCTGTACACCGCCAACAACATGGCCGAGCGGCTGTCGATGCGCAATTTCATGGAAGCGCTGCGCGGGGCCGGAGTGCCGACAGGCGGCCCGCCGCCACTGGGCCAACGCGATCGCCAGTTGTTTGCCGCCGAGCTTGACCGCTGGCTGGCACGCATCAAACCACGCTGATCAGCCTTCACCCGCCCGGCCGTCGGGCCAGGGAAGCGAGCGCTCGCTGCTGAACACCCGCCCCTCTCCACTCAGCGGATCCTTGAATGCCAGGGCCCGCGCCAGCAGCTGCAGCGGCGGCGCGTGCCAGCCATCGTCGGCCGGACTCAGCCGCGGGTACAGGTCATCTCCCAGGATCGGTGCACCCAGGGCCGCCATATGCACGCGCAGCTGATGCTTGCGCCCGGTTTCAGGCCGCAGCCGGTAATGCCAGACCATGCCATCGGCCGCGATCACCTCCACCCGCGTGCGCGCATTCGGTTCGCCATCCACCTCGGCCATGCGGAAGAATGGCTCGCCGGACACGATCCGGCTATCCCGCTGCACGGGGAACTGCAGGCCCGGCAGGGCCGGCGCCAGCGCCTCGTAGGTTTTGGCGATGCGGCGCTCGCGGAACAGGCGCTGGTAGGCATCGCGCGAATCCGGGCGCTGCGAGAACAGCACCAGCCCGGCGGTGAGCCGATCCAGCCGGTGCAGCGGCACCAGATCAGCGTTGCCGGTCTGCTCCACCAGGCGCGCCAGCAGGGTCTGGCGCACGTATCTGCCGGCCGGGGTGACCGGCAGATGGTGCGGCTTGTCCGCCACCAGCAGGTGCGCGTCCTGGTAGAGGATCTGCTCGCGGAACGGAATGGCGGACTCGTCGCTGACCTCGCGGAAGTAGACGATTTCCAGCCCGACCCGCCAGGGCTGGTCGGCCGCCAGCGCCCTGCCCTGCGCGTCCTGCACACGGCCACGGGCGAAGCGGTCCAGCCACTGGCCACGATCGATGCGCGGGAAACGCGCACACAACCCGTCGAGCAGGTTCGGCCAGTCCCCGGGCGGCAGCTGCAGGCGGCTGGGCAGGTTCATCGCATCACTTCTGCAGCGGCAAGGAGCGCAAGGGTGCCATTGTTGACGCCCGGCAGACACTCCCGCCACGGACACCCTTCCGGCAAACCTCTATCATTGTCGTCTTTAGTACACGGATTCCCCATGGCCCTCACCGCCACCATCCGCAAGGCCGAGCTGCAGATCAGCGACATGGATCGCGGCTACTACGCGACCCACAACCTGACCCTGGCCCAGCACCCGTCGGAAACCGACGAGCGCCTGATGGTGCGCCTGCTCGCCTTCGCCCTCAATGCGGGTGACCGCCTGGAATTCGGCCGCGGCCTGAGCACCGACGATGAGCCGGACCTGTGGGAGCACGACTACACCGGCGACATCCTGCAGTGGATCGACCTGGGCCACCCCGATGAATCGCGCATCCGCAAGGCCTGCAACCGCAGCCGCCAGGTGCAGGTGGTGAACTACGGTGGCAATGCCTCCGATATCTGGTGGAACAAGCAGGGCAAGGCCCTGGCCCGCTTCGACAACCTGTCGGTGGTCGACCTCGATGGCGCCTTCGTCGAACAGTGGGGCCTGCAGATCCAGCGCGCCATGCGGTTCAGCCTG
This sequence comes from Stenotrophomonas sp. NPDC077659, assembly GCF_050268705.1. NCBI lineage: Bacteria > Pseudomonadati > Pseudomonadota > Gammaproteobacteria > Lysobacterales > Lysobacteraceae > Stenotrophomonas > Stenotrophomonas sp. NPDC077659. Next base: position 2,300 of record NZ_JBNNHG010000087.1, read on the forward strand.
CTGATCCAGGATGGCGAAGTGCAGATCCTCAATGACCAGATCCAGCTCGACATCATTCCGGACTGGCGCAAGCGCCACAAGGCATGAGCACGATCCGCTGCGACGTGCTGGTCATTGGCGCCGGCGCGGCCGGGTTGATGACCGCGATCACCGCCGGCCAGCGCGGCCGCCACGTGCAGGTGATCGACCATGCCAACAAGGTCGGCAAGAAGATCCTGATGTCCGGTGGTGGCCGCTGCAACTTCACCAACACCGGCACCACCCCGGCCAACTTCATCTCGGCCAACCCGCACTTCTGCAAGTCGGCACTGGCGCGCTATACGCCGTGGCACTTCATCGAAATGGTGGACAGACACGGCATCGCGTATCACGAAAAAGAGCTGGGGCAGCTGTTCTGCGATGTCTCTTCCAAGCAGATCGTGAAGATGCTGGTGGATGAGTGCCAGGCCGCAGGCGTGCAGATCCGTACCGACTGCAGCGTGCAGCGCATCGAGCACGGCAGCGATGGTTTCCGCGTGCACACAAGCCAGGGCCTGTTCCATTGCGCCTCGCTGGTGGTGGCCACCGGCGGCCTGTCCATTCCCAGCATGGGTGCCACCGGCTTCGGTTATGAGATCGCCCGCCAGTTCGGTCACCAGGTGCTGCCCACCCGCGCAGGCCTGGTTCCGCTGACACTCAGTGGCACGCACCAGGAACGCCTGGCCGATCTCAGCGGCGTTGCCCTGCCCATCGAGGCACGCTGCAACGGCAGGAGCTTCCAGAATTTCATGCTGCTGACCCACCGTGGTGTCAGCGGCCCGGCCATCCTGCAGATCTCCTCGTTCTGGCAACCCGGCGATGCACTGGCGCTGGACCTGCTGCCGGGCCAGGACGCGACCGCGTGGCTGCGGCAGATGAAGCAGGAGCGCCCGGCGGCCGAACTGCGCACGGTGCTGGCCGAGGTGCTGCCCAAGCGCTTGGCCCAGCGCCTGTGCGAACACTGGCTGCCGGACCGCCCGGTGCGGCAGTTGGACGAGCCGGTGCTGCGCCAGGCCGGGCAGCTGCTGGGGGCCTTCCCACTGGTGGCCAGCGGCACCGAGGGTTACCGCACCGCCGAAGTCACCCTGGGCGGCGTGGACACCGCCGAGGTGTCGTCCTCGACGATGGAATCCAAGCGCGTGCCCGGCCTGCATTTCGTCGGCGAGGTGCTGGATGTGACCGGATGGCTGGGGGGCTACAACTTCCAGTGGGCCTGGGCCAGCGGCCATGCCGCCGGCAGCGTGGTGTGAACCGCATCGCCGTTCCAGCTTCGCAAGGGGTGCGCGCATGGACGGGCCGCCGCGCATCGTGTATCTAGATTTGCAGATTGGGGAGCAGTGCATGCAGAACGCGAACGACATCACCATCCGGTTGCTGATCGTCGATGACAGCGGCGAGAACGCCGAAGCCATCGTCAGCACCCTGCGCAACAGCGGCATCGCCGTGCGCCCCTGGCGCCCGCAGGATTCAGCCGAACTGTCGCAGGTCCTGGCCAGCCAGGCGATCGACCTGGTGCTGGCGTCGCCCTCGCAGGCCATCCCGCTGCCCCTGGTGGCGCAGCACATCGCCGCCAGCGGCAAGGACATCCCGCTGGTGCTGCTGGCCGATCGCATCGACGAGGACGAACTGGTCCAGGCCAGCAGCAATGGCGTGCGCGCCCTGGCCCTGCGCCAGCGCAACGAGCATCTGCTGGCCGTGGTCCGCGACCAGTGGGTCGACCTGCAGGCGCGCCGCGGCCTGCGCCGCATCGAAGCGCAGATGCGCGAGACCGAGCGCCGCTGCGACGCCCTCATCGCCTCCTCGCGCGACCCGATCGCCTACGTGCATGAGGGCATGCACATCCGCGCCAACGACGCCTATCTGGAAATGTTCGGCTACGAGGACTTCGAGGACATCGAAGGCATCTCGCTGCTGGACATGGTGGCCGCGCAGCACGTGGAGGGCTTCAAGCAGCTGCTGAAGGGCCTCAGCCGTGGTGAGGCGCCGCCGCCGCAGTACCAGCTCGATGCCCGTCACGAAGATGGCAGCGCGTTCCCGGCGACGATGGAATTCACTGCCGCCACCTACGAAGGCGAATCCTGCCTGCAGGTGGTGTTCCGCCGCCGCCTGGAACTGGACCCGGAACTGGCGCGCGAGGTCGAAGACCTGCGCCAGCGCGACCAGGTCACCGGCCTGCTCAACCGCCCCACCTTCATGCTGCAGGTGGAAGATGCCGTGGCCCAGGCCGGCCGCAGCGAAGGCCAGTTCGGCCTGCTGCTGATCGAGCCTGACCATTACGCACGCCTGATCCCCGACATCGGCCTGGACTCGGCCGACGCCCTGATCGGCGCGATGGCCGCACAGCTGGCCGCGGTGGTGGGCGACGACGCGCAGATGGCGCGCTTCGGCGAGCACAGTTTCGCGGTGTTGCAGTCCGGCGCCTACGCCCAGACCGTCGCCCTGGCCGAACGCATCCGTGAAGGATTCGCCGCGCACGTCTTCAGCATCGGCCCGCGTTCGGCCACGGTCACCGTCAGCATCGGTGGCGTGCAGGTGGGCGAGAAGATCGCCAGCATCGGCCAGGTGCTGGCGCGTGCCAGCGAATGCGCGCAGGCCGCGGCGGCATTGGGCAACACCTCGCGCATCTTCGACCCGGCCGCGGTTGACCGCATCGAGGAAGAACGCGTGCAGCGCTGGGTCGCGCGCATCCGCGAGGCGCTGGCCGGCGACGGCTTCCAGCTGCATTACCAGCCGGTGCTGAACCTGCAGGGCGAACCACTGGAACTGTACGAAGCCTACCTGCGGCTGGAACACAACGGCGAGCTGCTCAGCCCGACCGCCTTCCTCGGCATCGCCGAGGAGCACGGCCTGCTCGGCGACATCAACCGCTGGGTGGTGGCGCAGGCGATCAACGTGCTGGGCGAACGCTCGCGTGCCGGCCACGACATCCAGATTCTGGTCAAGGTCACCCCCGAATCGTTCGATGACCCGAAGATGATCGCCACCGTGCGCCAGCAGCTGCAGGCACAGGGCGTGGCAGGCGAACGGCTGTGGCTGCACGCGCCGGAGGCGAAGGTGTTCACCCACCTGCGCGCGGCCCAGCAGTTCCTGGCCGATGTCGCCCCGCTGGGCTGCCGCATCGGGCTGGAGCAGTTCGGTTCGGGGTTGGATTCGTTCCAGCTGCTGGCCCACTTCGAGCCGCAGTTCCTCAAGCTGGACCGTGGCTTCACCAGCGACCTGGCGGCCACACGCGAGAACATCGACCGCATCAGCCAGATCACTGCGCGCGCGCAGGAGGCCGGCATCCGCACCATCGCCGAATTCGTCAGCGATGCGAATTCGATGACCCTGCTGTTCAGTGCAGGCGTTGACTACGTGCAGGGCGACTTCGTCGGCCCGGCGTTGCCATCGATGAACTTCGATTTCGGCTGAATCTGATACTGGTAGTGCCGGCCGCTGGCCGGCAACCATGCATACCCGCAATGCCGGCCAGCGGCCGGCACTACCACGGGGTCGTCAGGTCAGGTCGACCAGGTTGCTGATCTTCACGTCCGGATTGACGTCGGCTTCGTAATCGACGCCGTCGACGCCGAACCCGAACAGGCGCAGGAAGTCAGCCTTGTAGCCGGCCAGGTCGCTGATCTCGTAAAGGTTCTCGTTGGTCACCTGCGGCCACAACTCCAGCACCTTGCCCTGCACTTCCGGGGCCATTTCCTTGTAGTCGGCGCGCAGGCGCCCTTCTTCGTCCACCAGGGCCACGGTACGGCCCTGGCCGTCGACCAGGTCGTGGCGCAGGCGGTCCACGGCCACGCCGTCGGCCTTGCCGCCATACAGGATGTCGTACAGCACGTCGAGCTGTTCGATGCAGCCTTCGTGGGTACCCTGCGCCTTCATCACCTTGAACAGCAGCGACAGGTACAGCGGCATGGTCGGAATGGCCGAGCTGGCCTGGGTGACCACGGCCTTCAACACCGAGACGCGCGCGTCGCCGCCGATTTTCGCCAGCTTTTCGCGCAGGCCCAGCACCTTGGTGTCCAGGTCCTTCTTGGCGGCACCGATGGAACCATTCCAGTAGATCGCCTGGGTGATTTCTTCGCCCACGTAGGTGAAGGCGGTGGTGGTGCAGCCATTGGCCAGCACGCCGGCATCGGCCAGCGCGTCGATCCACATCTGCCAGTCTTCGCCGCCCATCACCGCAACGGTACCGGCGATTTCTTCCGGAGTGGCCGGCTGCAGATGGGTTTCGGTCAGCACTTCCTTGTCGGTGTCCAGGCCACGCAGCGTGATCGGCTCGCCGATCGGCTTCAGCGTGGAGCTGATGATCTCGCCCGTCTTCGGGTGCTTGCGGCGCGGTGCGGCCAGGCTGTAGACGACTTGGTCGACCTGGCCCAGATCGGCCTTGATCATCTCGATGGTCCTGGCCTTCACTTCATCGGAGAAGGCATCGCCGTTGATGCTCTTGGCATACAGGCCGGCTTCGTCTGCGTACTTGTGGAACGCCGCCGAGTTGTACCAGCCCGCGGTGCCCGGCTTGGTTTCGCTGCCGGGGCGTTCGAAGAAGATACCCAGGGTTGCCGCACCGCTGCCGAAGGCTGCGGTGATGCGCGCCGCCAGGCCGTAGCCGGTGGAGGCGCCGATGACCAGCACGCGCTTGGGGCCATTCTTGATCGGCGGGCGGGCGCGGATGTAGTCGATCTGCTGCTTGACCGCGGCCTCGCAGCCGGTCGGGTGGGTGGTGACGCAGATGAAGCCGCGGACACGCGGTTTGATGACCATGGATACCTCGGGTTGGCAGATGCGGCGCGCGGGGCGCACAGCAGGAATACGGGCGCGCGCAGGCGCGCGCGAACCGCAGGATCGTAGTGCGCGGGGGAAGAATGCACAACCGACGCTGGCGTAGGGTGGGGTCTTCTTTTTGCAGGGCTTGCAGCCCTGCACCTGCTTCAAGCCACTGCAACGTCAACGTCAACGTCAAAAGCTGGGGTCCTGAGGGTTGGCGGGGTGGGTCCGGTTGAGGGGGACGCTGCAAGTACGTCCATGTAAGCTCGGTCGCCGCATCCATGCGGCTCACGCCCCCTCAACCGGACCCACCCCGCCTTCGACAGTTCCCTGCTGCAGATGGTGGGTGCCGACCGTTGGTCGGCACGGGGTCGGATATCGATATCTGACAGAAAAGTTGTGTCGACCAAGGTCGACACGTTAGATCCACGCCATGCGTGGATGAATTCATTCGACATCTGACAGATGTGTCGACCAAGGTCGACACCTACCAACAGCCGCGCAGCGCCGTTGCCACCAGCCGCGTGAACCTGTCGAAGGCGGGGCACTGTGGGTTTGCGGGGTGTGAGCCGCATGGGCCCGAGGCATGCCTCGGGCGGGTTGGGCAGGACGCCCAACCCCGGTCTTGCCGTGTGCGCAGGACAGCGCACACGAGCAAGCGGCGACCAAGGCTACAGGGACGTACTTGCGCCGTCCCCGCAAACCTACAGTGCCCCGCCATCCCACGGAATGCCGCTCCGGCTTTTGAAGTTGTCCTGGCTTGTAGCAGGTGCAGGGCTGCAAGCCCTGCAACACAAAAAACCCCGCTTGCGCGGGGTTCTCTGTGTTCCATTGCAGCGCGGCTGCTTACGGGCGACGGGCCAGGGCCTCGACGTCCTTCGCCTTCGGCAGCAGGTCCTGCTTGCTCACCCGCAGCGCACCAACGGTCAGCATCGGCACCGCCACCAGGATCGAGGACAGCACCACGATCACCGCACCGATCATGTGGGTCTCGGCCAGACCTTCCATGGAGCTGCCGCCGTACAGGTACAGGGCCAGCGCCGACAGGAAGAACATCACCGCGGTGATCACCGTACGCGACAGCGTCTGGTTGATCGAACGGTTCAGCACCTCCATCGGCTCCGCACGCAGGCTGCGGAAGTTTTCGCGCACGCGGTCGAAGACCACGATGATGTCGTTGATCGCAAAACCCATCACCGACAGCAGGCCGGCCAGCACGGTCAGGTCGAACTCACGGCCCAGCAGGGACACGTAAGCCACCGTCACGATCAGGTCGAACATGGCTACGATGCTGGCGGTGACCGCGAACTTCCATTCGAAGCGCACCGCGATGTAGATCAGGAAGCCAGCCAGCATGAAGATGGTGGCGTACAGGCCGTTCATCGCCAGATCCTTGCCGATCTGCGGGCCAACGAACTCGTTGCGCAGCACCGTGGCCTGGTTGTCGGCGGTGGACAGCGCCTTGACCACCGCCGCAGCGGTGGCCTTGTCCTCGGCGGCGGCCGCACCGGTACCCGGGGCATGCTCACCGTGCGGGGCCAGGCGGATCAGCAGGTCGGTGTTGCCACCAACACTCTGCACCTGGGCGCCTTCGAAGCCGTTCTGCTCGAGCTTGGTGCGGACCTGCTCGACGTCCACCGCCTTGTCGAAGCGGGCCTCGATCAGAGTACCGCCGGTGAAGTCCAGGGCGTAGTTGAAGCCCTTGAAGCCGATGATGCCGATCGATGCCAGGAACACGATGATCGTGACGACCATCGCGACATGGCGCCAGCGCATGAAATCGATCTGGGTATCGTTCGGGAGGATGTGCAGCGGAAAAATTTTCATGTGCGTGTCGTCCCGTCAGATGGCCACGTTCTGGAGCTTCTTGCGACGGCCATAGATCAGCGTCGCCAGGGCGCGCGACACGGTGATCGCGGTGAACATCGAGGCGAAAATACCGATGATCATGGTCAGGGCGAAGCCCTTCAGCGGGCCCGTGCCGAAGGCAAACAAGGCCACGCCGACGATCAGGCCGGTCAGGTTGGCGTCGAGGATGGTGCCCGAAGCACGATCGTAACCGGTCACGATCGCGGTCTTGCCCGGCACACCGGCACGCAGTTCTTCACGGATACGCTCGTTGATCAGCACGTTGGCGTCCACCGACAGCCCGACCGACAACGCCAGGCCGGCGAAGCCAGGCAGGGTCATCGTCGCGCCGAACAGCGACATCACTGCCACCACGATCAGCAGGTTGAACAGCATCGCCAGCGAAGTGATCAGGCCAAACATGCGGTAGTAGATGGTGAAGAACACCAGGGTGAACAGGAACGCGTAGACCACCGCGGTGATACCGTTCTTGACGTTCTCCGCACCCAGGCTCGGGCCGACCACGCGCTCTTCGACGAAGTCCATCGGCGCGGCCAGCGAACCCGACTTCAGCAGCTTGGCCAGGTCCTCGGCTTCCTTCTTCTGCAGACCGGTGGTCTGGAAGTTCTTGCCGAACACGCCGTTGATGTTGGCCACCGAGATCACTTCCTCGTTGACCTTGAAGCCACGCACTTCCTGGCCATCCACCATGGTCACGGTCGGCACGCGCTCGGTGTACACCACGGCCATCGGCTTGTTCACGTTGGCGCTGGTGAAGTCGAACATGCGCTGGCCGCCGACATTGTTCAGCGTCACGCTGACCGCCGGGGCACCACTGTTGGTATCGGTCACCGCCTGTGCGCCGACCATCTGGTCGCCGGTGACGATCACGCGCTTGTTCAGCAGCACCGGACCCAGGCCATCACGACGCTGGTAGACCTTGGCTTCCGGCGGGATACGGCCGGAGGCGATGGCGTCCTGCGCGTTGCCATCGACCACCGCGCGGTATTCCAGGGTAGCGGTGGCGCCGATCATGCGCTTGGCTTCGGCGGTGTCCTGCACGCCCGGCAGCTGCACGACCACGCGGTCGGCACCCTGGCGCTGGATGATCGGCTCGGCCACGCCCAGCTGGTTCACGCGGTTGCGCAGGGTGTTGATGTTCTGCTCGATGGCGCCGTTGGCGATCTGCGCGATCTCGGCGTCCGGAATGGTCACCGTGATGCGGTTGCCGCTGACGTCGTAACCCAGGGTCGGCTGCGACTTGACCAGCGCCGTGCGGGCGTTGGCGGCAGCGTCGTCTCCGGCCGACGGGCTCAGGTTGGCCACGATGGTGTTGTCGGCGCGGCGTTCGACCGACTGGTACGGAATGCGCGCGTCGCGAAGGGTGCTGCGCACGTCTTCGGTGTAGGCGTCCAAGCGCTTGTCCAGCGCGGCCTTCTGGTCGACCTGCAGCACGAAGTGCACGCCGCCCTGCAGGTCCAGACCCAGCACCATCGGGCGACCGCCCAGCTTGGCCAGCCAGTCCGGCACGGTCGAGGCCAGGTTCAGGGCCACCGTGTAGTTCTCGCCCACGGTGTCACGCAGCGCATCGCTGGCCGCGGACTGGGACTTCAGGTCCGGCAGGCGGACGATCAGGCTTTCCCCTTCCTTTTCCGCGCCGATCGTGGTGACACCGGCCTTCTTCAGGTCGGCCAGCACACGGTCGCGCAGCGCGTCGTCGACCGTACCGCCACGGTTGGCGGTGATCTGGACGGCCGGGTCCTTCTGGTAGATGTTGGGCAGCGCGTACAGGGTACTGAGCGCCAGTACGATCAGGATGACGACGTACTTCCAGCGTGGAAATTCGAGCATTGCTTGGGTCCCGCGCGGCGCCATCCCCGGCGCCGCGGTTGTGCATCGGAAAGGGAGTGGCTTACTGGGCCGACTTCAGGGTACCGGCCGGCAGCACGTTGCCGACAGCGCCCTTCTGCACGCGGATGCGCACGTTGTCAGCCACTTCGATGGTGATGAAGTTGTCGCCGATGTCGGTGACCACGCCGGCGATGCCGCCGTTGGTCAGCACTTCGTCGCCACGCTTGATCTTCTCCAGCATGGCCTTGTGCTCCTTCTGCCGCTTCATCTGCGGGCGGATCATCAGGAAGTACATGATGGCGATCAGGATGATCGGGAACAGCAGCGTGGTCAGGCCCATGCCCTGCGGTTGGCCGCCGGCGGCCTGGGCGTGTGCGGCGGGAATCAGGAAGGCAAGCAGGTTCATCGTTGGTCCTTTGGTTGGGCGGCGCTCCCACTCGTAACGGGCGGGGGTGTCGACCGCGGATCTGGGTCAGCCTTGAAGTATGCCACGGCCCCGGACGTTCGTCCTTGGGCCGTTCGGCAGGGGTGCTGCGGGGTTACAGGGGCGGCGCGACCGCCCCGCGTGCTGCATAGAAGGACTCGCGGAAGGCCTGGAAGGTTCCCGCTTCGATGGCCGCGCGGATATCGGCCATCAGTTTTTCGTAATAGAACAGGTTGTGCAGGGTGCCCAGCATCGGCGCCAGCATCTCATTGCAGCGGTCCAGGTGGCGCAGGTACGAGCGGGTGTAGCCGCCGCTGCAGGCCACGCAGCCGCATCCCGGCTCGATCGGGTCCATGTCGCGCGCATACTGCGAGTTGCGGATGCGTACGGTGCCGAACGAGGTGAAATAGTGGCCATTGCGCGCATTGCGGGTCGGCATCACGCAATCGAACATGTCCACGCCGCGGGCGACGCCCTCGACCAGATCTTCCGGCCGGCCCACGCCCATCAGGTAGCGTGGGCGGTCACCCGGCAGCTCCGGGTCCAGGTGGTCCAGCATGGCGTTGCGCTCGTGCTCCGGCTCGCCCACGGCCAGGCCGCCGATGGCATAGCCGTCGAAGCCGATCGCCTGCAGGGCTTCGGCCGAACGGCTGCGCAGGTCGGTATGCACGCCGCCCTGGACGATGCCGAACAGGGCCGCGTCGTTGCCCAGCGCGTCATGCGCGTTGCGGCTGCGCGGGGCCCCGCGCAGGCTCAGCTCCATCGAGCGACGAGCGACGTCCTCGGTGGCCGGGTACGGGGTGCACTCGTCGAAGATCATCACCACATCCGAATCGAGCACCTTCTGGATCTTCATACTCTCCTCCGGGCCCAGGAACACGCGGGCACCATCGGTGGGCGAGGCGAAGGTCACGCCCTGCTCGGTGATCTTGCGCCGATGGGCCAGCGAGAACACCTGGAAGCCGCCGGAGTCGGTCAGGATCGGGCCGTCCCACTGGCAGAAGCCGTGCAGGCCGCCGTGGTCGGCGATGATGTCCAAGCCTGGGCGCAGGTACAGGTGGAAGGTGTTGCCAAGGATGATCTCGGCGCCCAGCGCACGCACCTGGTCCGGCAGGATGCCCTTGACCGAGCCGTAGGTTCCCACCGGCATGAAAGCAGGCGTTTCCACCGTGCCACGCGGGAAGGTCAGGCGGCCACGGCGGGCACGGCCGTCGCGGGTCTGGAGCTGGAACTGCAATCGGGACATGGAGCGGTCGTTCAGGCAAATAGTCGCCTATTGTCTCCGAAAGAGGCCGTTGCCGGTAGCGCCGGGCCATGCCCGGCGGCCGTTGCGCCAGCGCCCCCGCCCCGCCGGGCATGGCCGTGGGTACCGGATTCATCCACGCATGGCGTGGATGAAGCGCCCGTTCACCCCGCCTGCGGGAACAGCAGCATCGCGTCGCCGTAGCTGAAGAAGCGGTAGCGCTGCTCGATCGCATGCTGGTACGCCTCGAAAACCCTTTCCTTTCCGGCGAACGCGGAGATCATCATCAGCAGCGTGCTTTCCGGCAGGTGGAAGTTCGTCACCATCGCGTCGACGCTGCGGATGCGGTAGCCCGGGGTGATGAAGATCTGGGTCTCGCCCGCGAATGGCAGCAGCTCACCATCGCGCATCGCGCTTTCCAGCGCGCGCACCACGGTGGTGCCGACGCCGATCACCCGGCCGCCAGCTGCGCGCGTGCGCCGCACCTGCTGTACCAGCTCGGCGCCTACGTTCAGCCACTCGCGGTGCATCACGTGGTCCTTCAGGTCATCGGCACGCACCGGCTGGAAGGTGCCCGCGCCCACGTGCAGGGTGACGTGACCGAAATCCACGCCCTTTGCCTTCAACGCCGCCAACAGCGGCTCGTCGAAATGCAGGCCGGCGGTCGGTGCGGCCACCGCGCCCACTTCGCGCGCGAACACGGTCTGGTAGCGCTCGCGGTCATCCACGCCCGGCTCGCGCTGGATGTACGGCGGCAGCGGCAGGCGGCCGGCGTGCAGCAGCCACTGCTCCAGCGATTCCGGCACGTGGAACTGCAGTACATAGAACTCGCCATCGCGGCCCAGCACCTCGGCCTCGCCGCCAGCATCCAGGGCGATGCGGCTGCCCGCCTTGGGCGACTTGCTGGCACCCACCTGGGCGCGCGCCTGCTGTCCGCCCAGCAGCCGCTCGATCAGGATCTCGACGCGGCCGCCACTGGCCTTCTGCCCGAACAGACGCGCCGGGATCACCCGGGTGTCGTTGAACACCATCAGATCACCGGGCTGCAGCAGCGAGGGCAGATCGCGCACCTGCAGGTCGCTGAAGGCGGCCGGCGCTGGCGGTACCAGCATCAGACGGCTGGCCGAGCGTTCGGCCAGAGGGGCCTGGGCGATCAGTTCAGCCGGCAGGTCGTAGTGGAAATCGGACTTCTTCAAGGCGTTGGACGGCAACAGGTCGACAATGGCGCGCATTGTACGTCCAGCGCTTGCGAGCCGGCGCGCTTCGCACCGAACGTCGGGCAATATGCTGCTATGCAACAGGATTCTGCGGGGTTATCGCGCAAAAAAACAAGTGCTAGCATCGGGAAGGAAGTCCGCAGCACGAGTCCGCCCCCGAAGCGCGCGTGATGACGCGCGTTTTGCTTTTGAAGGCCCGTGCGACCCATCGTTTCAGGAGATCTGCAATGAGCTTCATCGAACGTCTCGCCCCCCTCCGCACCCAGCCGGGCACCCGCATCACCACCGGCCTGGACGATGCCACCCTGACCGCCCTGTCTGCCCGCCACCCGCAGCTGGTGGCCGCGGTGGACGCCGCCGCCACCGAATTCGCGCGCGTGCAGCAGGAGCTGGGGCCGCTGCTGGCGCAGGACGAGCAGGCGCAGATCGATGCGATGCAGGACGGCTTCGTCAATTTCTATGCCGACGACGCGGTGACCCCATATGTGGCGCTGGCCGCGCGCGGCCCGTGGGTGGTGACCCTGAAAGGCGCGGTGCTGTATGACGCCGGTGGCTACGGCATGCTTGGTTTCGGCCACACGCCTGATGCCGTGCTGGAGGCGATGGCGCGGCCACAGGTGATGGCCAACATCATGACCCCCAGCCTGTCCCAACAGCGCTTCATCAACGCCCTGCGCGCGGAAATCGGCCACCGTCGTGGCGGCTGCCCGTTCGCCCGCTTCATGTGCCTGAACTCCGGCTCGGAAGCGGTCGGCCTGGCCGCGCGCATCGCCGACGTCAATGCCAAGCTGCAGACCGACCCCGGCGCGCGCCATGCCGGTGCCACCATCAAGCGCGTGGTCATCAAGGGCAGCTTCCACGGCCGCACCGATCGCCCGGCCCTGTATTCCGATTCCAGCCGCAGGAGCTACCAGCAGCACCTGGCCAGCTACCGGAGCGAGGATTCGGTCATCACCGTGGCCCCGTACGACGAGGCCGGCCTGCGCAAGGTGTTCGAGGATGCCGAGCGCAACCAGTGGTTCATCGAGGCAGTATTCCTGGAGCCGGTGATGGGCGAAGGTGACCCGGGCCGCTCGGTACCGCCGGCGTTCTATGCGGCAGCCCGCGAGCTGACCCGCGCCCACGGCAGCCTGCTGCTGCTCGATTCGATCCAGGCCGGCCTGCGCGCCCATGGCGTGCTGTCGGTGGTCGACTACCCGGGCTTTGAAGGCCTGGACCCGCCGGACATGGAAACCTATTCCAAGGCGCTCAACGCCGCGCAGTACCCGCTGTCGGTGCTGGCGGTGACCGAGCATGCCGCGCAGCTGTACCGCAAGGGCATCTACGGCAACACCATGACCAGCAATCCGCGCGCACTGGACGTGGCCTGCGCCACCCTGGCCCAGCTCACCCCGCAGGTCCGAGCCAACATCGCCGAACGCGGTGCCGAGGCGGTGCGCAAGCTGGAACAGCTGAAGAACGAACTGGGCGGGCTGATCATCAAGGTGCAAGGCACCGGGCTGCTGTTCTCCTGCGAGCTGGCCCCGCAGTTCAAGTGCTACGGGGCCGGCTCGACCGAGGAGTGGCTGCGCCAGCACGGCATCAACGTCATTCACGGGGGCGAGAATTCGCTGCGCTTTACCCCGCACTTCGGGATGGACAGCGAGGAGCTGGACCTGCTGGTGGGCCTGGTCGGCCGCGCCCTGCGTGAAGGCCCGCGCCGCGAGCAGGCGGCGGCGGCGTAAGCCTGGCTTGCCCTTTGTAGATACCGTGTTGTCCTTGCCTAGGCAAGGACGACTTCAGGCTCAAACGGTC
>NZ_JBNNHG010000088.1:0-15404 GCF_050268705.1 Stenotrophomonas sp. NPDC077659
CGTAGAACGCGTTTGCCGACCAGGGAATGTCGTCGTAGCTGGTGGCCAGCGAGAGTGGCCCGGCCTACGAAGACAAGGTGGCGCGTCGCGGCATCCGCATCGCCGATCTGCATTACCCGAAGCAGCTGGAAGAACTGCTGCGCACTGCGCTGGACTACCACAACTTCGTGCTGACCAAGTATCTGAACACCGACGCGGTCGACTTCCAGAAGACCTTCGACGAAGCCCTGGCCTTCGGCGAATACGTGCAGCCGATGAAGTCCGACGTGGCCGGCATCCTGCACGACCTGCGCAAGCAGGGTAAGCGCGTGCTGTTCGAGGGCGCGCAGGGCGCCCTGCTGGACATCGACCACGGCACCTACCCGTACGTCACCAGCTCCAACACCACCGTCGGTGGCGCGCTGGCCGGTTCCGGCGTCGGCGCCGATTCGATCGACTACGTGCTGGGCATCGCCAAGGCCTACGCGACCCGCGTCGGCGGCGGCCCGTTCCCGACCGAACTGGACGATGAAATCGGCCAGGGCATCCGTGACCGCGGCGCCGAGTACGGTGCTTCCACCGGTCGCCCGCGTCGCTGCGGCTGGATGGACATCGTCGCGCTGAAGCGCGCCGTCGCGATCAATGGCATCAGCGGCCTGTGCATCACCAAGCTGGACGTGCTGGATGGCATGGAAAAGCTGAAGGTCTGCATCGCATACGAATACAACGGCAAGCGCACCGAGTACGCGCCGCTGGACGCCCAGGGCTGGGAAGAGTGCACCCCGGTGTATCTGGAATTCCCGGGCTGGAGCGAGAACACCCACGGCATCACCAACTGGGACGAGCTGCCGCCGGCCGCACGCGCCTACCTGCGTTCGCTGGAAGAGCTGGCCGGTTGCCCGATCAGCATCGTCTCCACCGGCCCGGACCGCGACCACACCATGGTCCTGCAGGATCCGTTTGCCTGAGCGATTGACCGGTAGCGCCGGGCCATGCCCGGCGTGGTGGTAACGCTGTTCAAGTGAAAAAAGCGCCGCGACTCCCTATGGGGTCGCGGCGTTTTGTTTGGCCGAATCGCCGCGCGTGAACTGCGATCCCAGTAGTGCCAGCCCATGGCTGGCAGAACCGAAGCCACCAGCATGTCGTTTCCAGCGCACCACATCAGCCAGCCACGTCAAATTCCCCCAAGCCACACGCCACTCAAAATCCTCGCGCGACGTCCACAATACAACTCTTGGTAAGCGATAAACGTCACGCACCCTTCTGAAGTTCGGGTTGTTGGCGACACCATACGTCGCGCACGTCCATGCATTAGCACCCTCGCGCCTTTTCCTGTCGCTTCTGCCTGTTCCCTGCGCATGCAACAATTTGCCCCGCGCGTTCGATGCATCCGAAGCATTCGTATTTTTCTCATTGAATCGAACGTGCAGGCGTAGACAACATGGCGAGCCACTGAAAAAAGGTGGCCGGGTGTGCAAACCCGAGCATAGCTGTAAACGCTTGCCAGCCGGCACCGTCCTGAAGCGGTGCCGGCTGGCAATCCGTCGGCCTTTATGGCGGGCGGTGCGTGGGGATCTTCGGATCCACCGGTTCAGCTATGCCCGGTTTGCAACCCGCACCGTCCGCCACCCGCTTCCGCGTGGTGGCGCTGTCACGCACAGCCACGGAAGCCGACGCCATGACCACCCGCAGGAACCCGCCGTTCCATGCTGTTGAGCCCATCAACGACGACACCAATCCCGCCGACGATCTCAGCACCTTCCAGGGCTGCCTTACCCGCATCCGAGAGGGTGAAGGCTCCGATGGCTTGCCCTGGCCGGAAGAAAACCTGTCCGATGGCCGACGCCAGTCCCTGGCGCGGATCGACCGTGCGGCCGTGGGCATCCTCACCGCGGTGGAAATGCTGCATGCGGCCAACCGCTGCACGACCATGGCCACGCCCCGCAGGCACCTGGATGAAGGCGTGGTGGAAGGGCTGTTCTTCGCCTGCCGCGAACTGGCCGAGCTGGTCTGCAGGGAAGTCAGGCCGGCCTGACCCGCGCGAAAGTTCTGTCTCTTGCGCGCAAAGGGTGTTTTCACCGCCTCAGGCATCTTCGCTGCAAGACCGTGCGTCTCACGCAGCCGGTGGACATCGTCGCTGATGTTGCCGGCCAGCGGAAGGCACTACCGGCGCAATTGTTCAGAGGATCCCGGGAGGCGCGCGTCTCGCTTATCCCGCCGGCTGGCTGTTTGAAGGAGGACACTTCTACAGCTTCGGCAACCCTCACTTCGTTCCGTGGTTGGAATCGCGCGCACTTGCACTGGCAGATTTCGCCGCTTGTACACACGAGGAAGCACCCACAGTGACTGAATTCTCAACAACCGTCGTGCAGTACTGGGACAGTCTGCTGCACAGGGGGCGGCAGTTGCCAAGTACGCCGGGGCTTACCGCCTTCGTCAATCCCGGGCTGGATGTGCAGCGACGCGCGATGATCCTGGAGGCCGGCGACGGCAGCGTCCACGCAGCGCTCACCCCGGGAGTCGCCGCGGCTGCAAAGCTCACGGCGCATCCCGCCACCCCCTTCTCACCGGCAACCCTGCGCGAGGCCCTGCGCAGTGGCGGCATCCGCCTGCATGCGCCCGATCTGGTGTATTACGCCAGCCCTGGCGCAGTTGCAAAGGTGATGCTGAAGCCCAGCGTGCGGGTGCGTCAGTTGGGGCCCGAGGACGCGAAGACGTTCGAGCTCTTCACGCACCAGGCCTTCAGGCAGGACCAGGAAGACGCCTACGTGGAGCTCGATCACTGGTCTGTGTTCGGAGCCTTCGATGAGGGCGAACTGCTGGCTGCTGCCAGCATGTATCCGTGGGGCGGCGCCGCGATTGCGGACATGGGTGTGCTGACCCTGCCACGCGCACGCGGCGCGGGCTTGGGGCGCGCACTGGTGGGTGCGCTGCGCACCGACGCGGAGGATCGCGGTCATCATCTGCAGTATCGGTGCCAGCATGACAATCACGCCTCCATCGCGCTTGCCCGCTCGAGCGGCTTGGTGCGCTATGGCACCTGGGAAGTCGCCTACGAATCGTGAGCACGTTGGCCTCGGTGACCGTGGCGCCGAATACGGTGCCTCCACCGGGCGAGGCAAAGGGGCCGGCAGCTGTCGCCGGCGCCCCCCCCGCAGCACTGTGGATACGTGCCGTTATGCGTTAGGTTGGCGGCAACGCCAGCAGGGGCGCAGCGCAAAGACACGGAGGTCGGCATGAAAGGCGAGACGGTCGCACGGGTGACCCTGTGGCTGCTGTGGAGCCTGTGGGCGCTGGCCTGCCTGGTGCTGCTGCTGGGCGCAGCCGCCAACCATCTGGCCTCGCGCACGCAGACCCTGCCGCTGATGCTGCAGCCGGGCGCCACGGCCGAGATCACGGTTTACCGCTTCATTGACGATCCGCTGCGCCTGCGTGTGCGCTACGCGGATGACGGCACGGACCCCAGCAGCAATCCCGAGCTGCGCCTGCGCGCGGAGACCCCGACTGATCGCATCGATGTCCGCGCGCAGCCACGCACAGGGGCAGCAGATCCTGATATCCCGCGCGCGCTGGCATCGGTGGATCCGGACAGATTCGGCGCGTCGTACTTCGGCTATGGCCGGGGCGATGCATTGCCGCGCGGGCGTTCTTCACTGCGCTTGACCGTGCTGGAGGTGGACCCGGCCCTGGCCGGGCGCGCGGCCACGGTGGAGCTGCTGCCCCGATGCACGCATTGAAGGTGACCGACCTGAATTACCTTTGGTTGTGGCCGTTCTTCTTCTGGCAGCCGGTGGCGTTGCTGTTGCTGGTTGCCGGTGGAGGATTGGCGGCCGCGAGCATCGCACTGCGGCGCTGGCAACGCCGCTCCGCCCCCCGGTAGCGCCGGGCCACGCCCGGCGGGGCACTTGCAGAATGCCCAATATGGGTAAAATAATGCCCAATATGGGTATCAAAGCTTCCGCGGCGTCTTCCACCGGCCCCATCGGGCTGGCCGACGCGCTGTTCACCCAGACCCAGCAACGGGTGCTGGCCCTGCTGTTTGGGCAGGAGCTGCGCGATTTCAGCATCTCCGAGCTGATCAGCGGCAGCGGTGCCGGCTCTGGCGCCGTGCAGCGCGAAGTCGCCAAGCTGGTCGCAAGTGGCCTGGTCGAGCAACGCAGGGTCGGTAACCAGAAGCGCTACCGCGCGTATGCCGGGTCGCCCATCCATGCCGAACTGGTGGCGCTGGTGCACAAGACCATCGGCCTGGCGCAGCCGCTGCGCCAGGCGTTGCAACCGCTGCAGGATCAGATTGCACTGGCTTTCGTCTTCGGTTCGGTGGCCAAGCGCACCGACAGCGCGCACAGCGACATCGATCTGATGCTCGTGTCCGATACGCTGGGCTATGCCGAGTTGATGGCCGCGCTTGATCCTTTGGATGAACGTCTGGGACGGCCGGTTAGCCCGACACTGTATACGCACGACGAATTGAATGATCGCCTGCGCAAGGGCAATGCCTTCCTGCAGCGTGTTCTCGAACAACCCAAGGTGTGGGTGATTGGAGGAACGGATGACCTCGTCGTTGCAGAATCTGGTCGGGGCGGGTAAACCGCTTACCGCCGAACCGCCCGATCCGCGCGAGATCGAAGGGCTGCAGCGCTCGGGCCTTGCGCGGCTGTGTGACGCACGCAATGCCACGTTGTCGTTGGAAAGCCGCTTCGACCTTGCATACAACGCCGCGCACGCCTTGAGCCCGGCCGCGCTTCGCGCGAAGGGGTTCCGGCCCAGCAACCGCTGCATCGTGTTCCAGTCGCTCAAGCACACGTTGGGCGTTGGCCGGGAAGTGTGGCGCGTGCTCGACAAGTGCCACCAGCAGCGAAACATCGCCGAGTACGAGGGCGAACTGGGCGTCAGCGGATGCCTGGTGGAAAACCTCATCGCCGCCTGCGAAGCGGTGCGTGTTGCCTCAGGCCTCTGAACAACGCGAGCGCTCGCGCGTCAGCGCCCCGTCTGCAGCAGTGGATACGGATTGATCGATTCCCCCTTCCACCACTGTTTTTCCGGCCCCAGCACGTGCACTTCAAAATGCAGGTGCGGGGCGTCGGCGCTGGCATTGCCGGTGCTGCCGACATAGCCGATCACCTCACCACGCTTGATGGTCTGCTTTTCGGCCAGGCCATCGGCGTAGCGCTGCAGATGCGCGTAGTAGTAGCACCAGCGTCCGCTGGGCTCGAACTGGTAGATCGTCAGGCCACCGCGCTCGCTGTCGAACAGCTTTTCCACCGTGCCGTCGGCCACGGCCAGCACCGGCGTACCGGCGTCGGCCATGATGTCGATGGCATCGTGCACGCGGCCTTCGCTGCGCGCGTCGGTGAAGGTGTCGCGCAGTCGAGAGGGCAGTACCCCCTGCACCGGCAGCAGCAGATCCATGGGTGCATCGCTGGCACTGGTGGGCGTTGGCAAGGATGCGGGTGCCGGCGCATCCGCCTGCGGCACTGCCGATGCCTTCGCCGGTGCAGCAGCCACCACCGGTTGCGGTGCGGGCGCCACAACGGCCACCGGTTCACCCGCATCGCGGCGCAGCCACCAGCCGGCGCCCAGGCCCAGCAGAACACCCAGCACGATCAGCTGCGAAAGGCGCATCGGCTTACTCCTGCATCACCACAGGTACGGAGGTATCCAGTGCATCGGCCACGCGCAGCGCATCCCAGTTGGTCATGCGCACGCAGCCGTGCGATTCGGTCTTGCCCACGTGGCCGGGTTCGGGCGTGCCGTGCAGGCCGTAATGCGGCTTGGACAGGTCGATCCAGACCTTGCCCACCGGGTTGTTCGGGCCCGGCGGCAGCGTGGCCTTCTTCTCGCCCTTGCGCGCGTCCCAGAACAGCTTCGGGTTGTAGTGGAAGGGCGGGTCGCGGTACACGCCGAGGATCTTCCAATCGCCGATCGGCAGCGGATCGTGCTGGCTGCCCGAGGACACCGGTACCTGCGCGATCACCTTGCCTGCTGCATCGAGCAGCTGCAGGGTGGAATCGGATCTGTCGACCACGACCTTGGCCGCCTTCGGCAGCGGTGCAGGGGCGACGTTGGGCACCTGGATGTGGCTGCCGGCCTTGCCCAGATCAACGCCGGGGTTGAGCGCCTTCAGCAGCTCGGGCGAGGCATGGAAGCGTTCGCCGAGTGATTCCTCTACGCTGCCGTAGCCCAGCGCTTTCAGCTTGGCCTGTGCAGCGGGCCCCTTCGGAACCGGCTGGAACGGGCCGGCCACGTCCTCGGCAGTCAACGTGTAACTGGCCAGCGGCGTGATGGCATCAGCCTGCAGTGCTTTCCAGGTGGCATCGTCCAGTTCCCCGCTCACGGTCAGCCCGTGCGCGGCCTGGAAGCCGGACACCGCGCGGCGCTGGTTGCTGCCCACTTCGCCATCGATCTGGCCGGGCGAGAAGTTGGCGCGGTCCAGCAGCACCTGCGCGTGCAGCGGCGAGCGCGCTGCGATATCCGGCCCGGCGCGTTCGGCGATGGGCGCGGGCAGGCCGGCGGGTGGGGTCTGCGCGAATACAGGGGTTGTCAGCAACGACAGTGCAAGCACGGCAACGCGGGGTGAAAGCATGGATATCTCCTGCAGAACATGCAGCCACCATGCCTGCACCCCACGAGCAGCCTGCGTGAAGATGCTGGTCTGCGCTGCCCGAAGTCCGATGCAGCAGGCGGCGACTATGGCGCGAGGGTGGCCAGCCGATGCTCAAGAAAGCGTTCGTCCTGCCGATGGCTTGTATATCGATTCACCACTCCCACGGAAGGTCTGGATGAGAAAGCGGCTGATTGCACTGGTGACCTGGATGGACAGCAAGGATCCCGCCGGGCGCGTGCGCATGTGCTTGAGCGCACTGTTTTTCCTGCCAGCGGTGCTCATGCCATTTCAGGGTAATCACTGGTCACATGCAGTCATTCTATGCATTGGCATCTTGCTGATACTTGCGGGATACATCAGTTTTGGCCTGGTCAGCCACCGTCACCTGAGGTACACCCGGGAGGAGCTGGTGTTCACGCCGCTGATCTTCGTCACCACCACTGTGCTGCTGATCCTGGTCTTCTCGGCCTACTACGCCAAGCTGCCTCTGGTGGCTTTCAGCAAGGATGATCGGCCGCTTGACGGCTTGTCCGAAGCGTTCTACTTCTCGACCGCAACATTTACCACGCTGGGTTTTGGTGACATCGTGCCGATCTCCGTGCTGGGGCGTTGGATCGTGGTGTTCGAGTCGCTGCTGGGTATGACACATATGGTGGTGTTCATCCTGCTGTTCCTGAGAAATGTTGATTTTGATCGACCGGCACAGGAGGGCGACGAGGCGGGTCGAGACGCGGGTGTGCCCGCCGGAGATTGACCTTCCGCAATTGCTTTGGCGGCCACAGCCGTGCTGCAGCGACGGGTGACGCCGCGCTGGGTGCATGGGCTGCCTGGCTGACGGTCAGCGGTCGGCCGCTTTCTTCGCCGACTTTCGTCCGCTGCCGCTGCGTTTGCCACCGCCATCCTGCTTGTTGACGGTGGCCCAGGCGATGCGTTCGGCCGTGCTTTCACTGGCGCCGCGCTCGCGTTCGCTTTCCTCGATGTGCTCGGCCTGGCGCTTCTGCTTGTCGGTGTAGGCGGATTTGTCACCACGGGGCATGTTGCTTCTCCTGTGAGGGACGATCAGGCCAGCTGGCGCAGTTTCGGTTCGCGCGCCCATTGGCGGGTGGCCGCGGCGGCGAAGAAGCCCTTCGTATCTTCCGCTTCCACGATGCCGGAATCGTTGCCCACGCGCGCCGCCTTCAGCAGCGCTTGCCCGCCTTCATCGCTGGCGATGGCCTTCAGGTGTGCCCACGCATGGCTGACGAACTCGACGGCCGCCGCTTCCTTGGCCAATGCCTTGGCGCCTTCTGCGCTGAGTACCACGGCCACCGCATCGAACACGGCAGACGGCGTGCCGGCCAGCTGGCCATCGGCGGTCTGGCGCTTGCCGTCGCTGAGCGTGGCGCCGCCGACTTTCGGCGCTACCAGTTTCACCTCGGCACCGGCCTTCTGCGCGGCCTTGCGCAGGCTGGCGATCAAGCCTGCATCGGAACCTTCATCGAACAGGATGCCGATGCAGCGCCCCTGCAGCGTGTCTTTCGTTCGGCCGATGATGCGCACTTCGGGAACGGTGGGCATGTCCTGTGCCGGCGTTGCCGTCGGTGCGGTATCAGGCAGGTCGGGCAGGGCCAGGCCGTCGGCCACGCGCCTGGCCAGCGATTCGTCGATGTTGCGCAGGTGGCTGACGGTACGCACGCGCACCTTCAGCGTTTCAACCTTCGACAGCTCAAACACCAGCGCCGAGGCGAGATGCGCCTGCTCCGGTTTTTCCAGGCTGCGGAAGAACGCGCGTGCCTGGCTGTAGTGGTCGGCGAAGCTGGCCGCGCGCGTACGCCCCTTGCGGCCATCATCGGCGGTCGCATGGCTGCGGAAGCCAGCCGGGGTCTCGCGCGGGCTGTCGTCTTCCAGCGAACTGGGATCGTAGGCCACGCGGCCCTTCGGCACCTGCATCTGCATGTGGCCATCGCGCTGGTGGTTGGCGAACGGGCACTTCGGTGCATTCACCGGAATCTGGTGGAAGTTCGGGCCGCCCAGCCGGATCAACTGCGTGTCGAGGTAGGAGAACAGCCGGCCCTGCAGCAGCGGGTCGTTGCTGAAGTCGATGCCCGGCGGTACGTTGGCCGGGCAGAACGCCACCTGCTCGGTCTCGGCGAAGAAATTATCCGGCCAGCGGTCCAGCACCATGCGGCCGATCACCTTCAGCGGCACCAGCGATTCGGGAATGATCTTGGTCGGGTCCAGATGGTCGAAGGGGAACTGCTCGGCTTCGGCCTCGGTGAACAGCTGGACGGCCAGCTGCCATTCGGGGAAATCGCCGCGCTGTATCGCCTCGAACAGATCGCGGCGATGGAAATCGTTGTCGGCCGCCTGCAGCTTCAGCGCTTCGTCCCACACCGTGGACTGGATGCCCAGCGTCGGTCGCCAATGGAATTTGACAAAGGTGGATTCGCCGGCCTCGTTCAACAGGCGGAAGCTGTGCACGCCGAAGCCTTCGATCATGCGCAGCGAACGCGGGATGCCACGGTCGCTCATCGCCCACATGATCATGTGCATCGATTCGGGCATCAGCGAAATGAAATCCCAGAACGTGTCATGCGCGCTGGCCGCCTGCGGGAATGCACGGTCAGGTTCCATCTTCACCGCATGCACCAGGTCGGGAAACTTCATGGCGTCCTGGATGAAGAACACCGGGATGTTGTTGCCGACCAGGTCCCAGTTGCCTTCCGGCGTGTAGAACTTCACCGCGAAGCCGCGCACATCGCGCGGGGTGTCGACCGAACCGGCACCGCCGGCCACGGTGGAAAAACGAGTGAACACCGGCGTCTTCGTGCCGACCTCGGTCAGAACGCGTGCGCGGGTGTACTTCGCCAGCGAGGTTGTCAGTTCGAAATAGCCATGGGCCGCGCTGCCGCGCGCATGCACGATGCGCTCGGGAATGCGCTCGTGGTCGAAGTGGGTGATCTTCTCACGGAGGATGAAATCCTCCAGCAGGGTGGGGCCTCGCGGGCTCTCACGCAGCGAGTTCTGGTTGTCGGCCACCGGAATGCCCTGCGCGGTGGTCATCGGTGGATGGGTGCCGCCGGCCTGCAGGTGCAGTTCATCTCCCTCGCCGGGGTGTGGGTGCTGGGACTGCTCGGTCTTCCGGGGCGGGGTGGGTGCGCGCTTGCCGGTTGGCTTGCTGGCGGCCATGGAAAGTTTCTCCGGGTATGAAGTTGGAAGGGGCAGGCCATGACAGTCGCCCCACGGCCGTTAACCCACAGTCCGCTGCGGGTGAACGTACAGGCAAAAGCACGCTCGGGTATGCTTGCCGCATGCGAGTCGAGCCCACCGACATCGAAGCCCTGTTCGACGCCATTCCGGACGTGCTGTTCTTCATGAAGGACCGCCAGGGCCGTTACACCCACGTCAACCAGACCATGCTGCGGCGGCTGGGCCTGCGTGCGCGCAAGGATGTGATCGGCCGCACCGCCGCCGAGATCTACCCCACCGGCCTGAGCGCGGATTATGTGGACCAGGACGCGCGCGTGCTGTCCGGCGAGGTGATCGAGAACCTGATGGAGCTGCACCTGTTCGCCAACCGCGAACCGGGCTGGTGCCTGACCTGCAAGCGCCCGCTGCTGGTGGATGGCAGCATCCAGGGGCTGATCGGCATTTCCCGCGACCTGGGCCAGAAGGACAGCCTGGGCAGCCAGTACGAGCAGCTGCGGCTGGCGCTGGCCCACCTCAACGCGCACTACGCCGAGAACGTGCGCATGCAGACCCTGCTGGACATCACCGGTTTCTCGCTGTCCAAGCTGGAGCGCAGCTTCCGCAAGGTGTTCCAGATGACCCCGCAGCAGGTGCTGACCCGCCTGCGCATCCAGATGGCCATGCACCTGCTGCATGGTGATGACAGCATCGCCTGCATCGGCCAGGCCTGCGGTTTCAGTGACCAGAGTGCGTTTACCCGCAAGTTCAAGGCCGAGACCGGTTTTTCGCCACGCGCCTACCGGGCCCGTATTGGAGAGAACGTCGGCGCCCATCTGGCCGAGGCCACGCTGCCCTGAGCGGTCTGCTGCACTGTGCCTATCCCCGTGAGTAGGGGACAATGTAAGGTGACGCCCCTGTAGCCGCCGCCAGTCCTGCCGATGCCCGCCAGCCCCGCACCGTCCGCCTCGTCGTCCCGCCTTGGCCATTCGCTCAAGCCGCGCCAGCTGATCATGATGGGCCTGGGCAGCGCGATCGGCGCCGGCCTGTTCCTCGGCTCCGGCGTGGGCGTGCAGGCGGCCGGCCCGGCCGTGCTGGTGTCCTACCTGGTGGCCGGCGCGCTGGTGATCATCGTGATGAACGCCCTGGGCGAGATGGCGGCGGCCAAACCGACCAGCGGTGCGTTCTCGGTGTACGCGGCCGATGCCATGGGGGCCACTGCCGGTGCCACGGTCGGCTGGTTGTGGTGGGTACAGCTGGTCATCGTCATCGCCGCCGAGGCGGTGGGCGCGGCCGGTCTGCTGGCCACGGTCTGGCCGGTGATACCGGTGCCGATGGCGGCGCTGGCGTTCATGCTGTTCTTCACCGCGATCAACCTGCTCGGGGTGAAGAATTTCGGCGAGTTCGAGTTCTGGTTCGCGATCCTCAAGGTGGCCGCGATCCTGGCGTTCATCGCCATCGGCATCGCCCTGCTGATGGGCTGGCTGCCGCAGGTGGCCTCGCCGGGGTTGAGCAACTTCACCCAGCACGGCGGCTTCGCGCCCAAGGGCCTGGCCGGCGTCGGTGCGGCGCTGCTGGTTGTCGTTTTTGCCTTCGGCGGCACCGAAATCGTGGCGGTGGCGGCAGCCGAGACCGAAGACCCCGAGCGCAGCATCGCCCGTGCCATCCGCACCGTGGCCTGGCGCATCCTGGTGTTCTACATCGGCTCGCTCAGCGTGATCATCGCCGTGGTGCCGTGGACCAGCGAATCACTGAAATCGCCGTTTGCCGCCGTGCTCGATGTGGCCAACATCCCGGGTGCGGCCACCGCCATCACCCTCATCGCGGTGATCGCCCTGCTGTCCGCGCTCAATGCCAACCTCTACGGTGCCTCGCGCATGATGTATTCGCTGGCGCAGCGCCGCGAGGCGCCCGCCGTGCTGGGCTGGACGGACCCGCGCCAGGTGCCGGTGATCGCCGTGCTGGCCAGCGTGCTGTTCGGTTTCGCCGCCACCATCATGGAGCTGCTGTTCCCGGACAAGGTGCTGCCGGTGCTGCTGAACATCGTCGGCTCCACCTGCCTGCTGGTGTGGACGCTGTCGCTGGTTTCGCAGCTGGTGCTGCGCCGCCGTGCCGACCGCCTGGGGACACGCCTGCCGTTCCGCATGGCCGGCTTCCCGTGGCTGACGGTGTGTGCGCTGGCGATCCTGGCATTGATCTTCGGCCTGCTGCTGAGCGAGGCGCATACGCGACTGCAGTTCCTGTCGATGGTGGCGCTGACCGCCGTCATCGCCGCTGGCAGTGCCATCGCCCGGCGCATGCGCGAGGCGTGATGCTGTAGAGCCGACCCTGCGGTCGGCTGCTTGTTGCTTTGCCTTTGTAGAGCCGACCCTACGGTCGGCTGCTTGTTGCTTTGCTTTTGTAGAGCCGACCCTACGGTCGGCTGCTGTTCGTGCAGACCTCAGCCGAGCATGGGCTCGGCTCTACAGAAGGCATACATCGGCCGTGCGATCCTGATCGCGTGCACCTTCACCGGCCCGTCCAACAGGAGTACCGCATGCTGCGCAGTCGCCCGTTCCTGATGTTCACCGGCCAGGCCGAGGCCGCCATGGCGCTGTACGCCGAGGCCTTCGCCGATTTCCGCCTGCTGGCCCTGCAGCGCCACCCGGAGGGGGCCGGTGCCGGCGTGCCGGGGCAGGTACGCCAGGCCATCTTCCTGCTCGGTGGCACGCACTACTTGTGCTTCGACAGCCTGGACGTGCACGACTTCACCTTCAGTCCGTCGATATCGCTGTTCGTCGAATGTGCGGGTAGCGAGCAGTTCGAGCGCGCCGCGCGCGTGCTGGGCGAGGGCGGGCACTGGCTGATGCCGGTGGGCGACTACGATTTCAGCAACCGCTATGGCTGGGTGCAGGACCGGTTCGGCGTGTCCTGGCAGTTGAGCCTGGGGCAGATGCCGGATCCGTGAGAACGCGGCATCCACGCATGGCGTGGATGCAACGGAACGCCCGCGGTAGATCCACGCCATGCGTGGATGGAACGGAACGCCTGCGGTAGATCCACGCCATGCGTGGATGGAAACGAAAACGGCCCGCTTGCGCGGGCCGTTTTCATTTCCGATGGGTCGAAGGATCACGCCTCGACTTCATCGTCCTTGTAGGCATCGACGGGGATGCAGGCGCACATCACGTTCTTGTCACCGTACACGTTGTCGACACGGGCCACCGGCGGCCAGTACTTCTGCAGCTTCAGGCTGGGCAGCGGGAACGCCGCCAGCTCACGCGGGTAGGCGTGGGTCCACTCGCTGGCCGTCACCGCCGTCGCCGTATGCGGGGCGTTCTTCAGCGGGTTGTCCTCGCGGTCCAGGCGGCCGTCCTCTATCGCGCGGATTTCCTCGCGGATCTGGATCATCGCGTCGATGAAGCGGTCCAGCTCGTGCAGCGATTCGCTTTCGGTCGGCTCGACCATCAGCGTACCGGCCACCGGGAAGCTCAGGGTCGGGGCATGGAAGCCGAAGTCGATCAGGCGCTTGGCCACGTCCTCGGCGCCGATGCCGCTGCTCTTCTCCAGCGGGCGCACGTCGAGGATGCATTCGTGCGCCACCAGGCCGTTGCGACCGGTGTACAGGGTCTTGAAGTGCGGGGCCAGGCGCTTGGCGATGTAGTTGGCGTTGAGCTGGGCCACCTGGGTGGCCTTGCGCAGGCCTTCGCTGCCCATCATGGCGATGTACATCCAGCTGATCGGCAGGATCGAGGCGCTGCCGAAGCTGGCGGCGCTGACCATGCCGACCGGGCCATTGTCACCCAGCTTGCCCGGCAGGAACGGTGCCAGGTGTTCCTTCACCGCACACGGGCCGACGCCCGGGCCACCGCCGCCGTGCGGGATGCAGAAGGTCTTGTGCAGGTTCAGGTGGGAAACGTCCGAACCCCACTTGCCCGGCTTGGCCACGCCGACCAGGGCATTCATGTTGGCGCCGTCGGTGTACACCTGCCCGCCGTGCTGGTGGATGATCTCGCAGATCTCGACCACTTCTTCCTCGAACACGCCGTGCGTGGACGGGTAGGTGATCATGATCGCGGCCAGGCGGTCGCTGTACTTCTCGGCATTGACGCGGATGTCCTCGACGTCGACGTTGCCGTTGGCATCGGTCTTGGTCACCACGACCTTCATGCCGCACATCTGCGCCGAGGCCGGGTTGGTGCCGTGCGCCGAATCGGGGATCAGGCAGATGTCACGGTGGCCCTCGCCGCGCGAGCGGTGGTAGGCGCGGATCGCCAGCAGGCCGGCGTACTCGCCCTGTGCGCCTGAGTTCGGCTGCAGGCTGACCGCGTCGTAGCCGGTGCATTCGACCAGCATCGCTTCCAGCGTGTCGATCAGTTCCCTGTAGCCGAGCGCCTGGTCGGCCGGCACCAGCGGGTGGATCTGCGAGAACTCCGGCCAGGTCACCGGAATCATCTCGGCGGTGGCATTGAGCTTCATGGTGCACGAGCCCAGCGGGATCATCGTGCGGTCCATCGCCAGGTCCTTGTCGGCCAGCGAACGCAGGTAGCGCAGCAGCTCGTGCTCGCTGTGGTGGGTGTTGAACACCGGGTGGGTCAGGAACGCGGACTGGCGCAGCAGCGCGGCCGGCAGTGCATCGGCGGTGCTGGCATCGAGCGCATCCACATCGGCTTGTGCACCGAACACGGCGGCCAAGGCGACGACGTCGGCGCGGGAGGCGGTCTCGTCCAGGCTGATGCCCACCGAGTCGCTGTCGATCGCGCGCAGGTTGTAACCGGCAGCGCGTGCCTTGGCGTGGATCTCATCGGCGTGCACGCCGGTGATGTGCAGGGTATCGAAGAAGTCGCCACCGACCTGCACGCCGGCGCTGCGCAGCGACGCGGCCAGGATCGAGGCCAGGCGGTGGGTGCGGCGGGCGATGCGGGCCAGGCCTTCCGGACCATGGTAGACCGCATACATCGAAGCCATCACCGCCAGCAGCACCTGCGCGGTGCAGATGTTGGACGTGGCCTTCTCGCGACGGATGTGCTGCTCGCGGGTCTGCAGGGTCAGGCGGTAGGCCGGCTTGCCCTCGGCGTCGATGGACACACCGATCAGGCGGCCCGGCATCGAGCGCTTGTAGGCATCACGGCAGGCCATGAACGCGGCGTGCGGGCCGCCGAAGCCGAACGGCACGCCGAAGCGCTGGCTGTTGCCGACCACGATGTCCGCGCCCCATTCGCCGGGGGCGGCCAGCAGGGTCAGGGCCAGCAGGTCGGTGGCCACGGCCACCAGGCCGCCGCGTGCGTGCACGGCATCGACCAGGGCCTTGTAGTCGCCCACTTGGCCGAAGGTGTCCGGGTACTGCAGCAGCAGGCCGAAGGCCTCTGCGTCCATCGCCTCGGCCGGGGTGCCCACGCGCAGCACGATGCCCAGGGGCTCGGCGCGGGTGCGCAGCAGTTCCAGCGTCTGCGGGTGCACGGCGTCATGCACGAAGAAGGTGTCCGACTTCGACTTGGCCGAACGCTTGGCCAGGGTCATCGCTTCGGCAGCGGCCGTGGCTTCGTCCAGCAGCGAGGCGTTGGCGATTTCCATGCCGGTCAGGTCGGCGCACAGGGTCTGGAAGTTGATCAGCGCTTCCATTCAACAGGGCGTTTTCGCCTTTTTTCGAGCGGTCAAACATTCACCGCTCCGCAAT
>NZ_JBNNHG010000089.1:0-15174 GCF_050268705.1 Stenotrophomonas sp. NPDC077659
CCGTCCCCGTCCCCGTCCCCGTCCCCGTCCCCGTCCCCGTCCCCGTCCCCGTCCCGGATCCCGTCCCGGATCCCGGTTTCGGTGCCGGCTCCGCCGCCGTATCCACCCGCGCGATCACCGACATGCCCGGGCGCAGCCGCGCCGCCAGCACCTGCCCGGGATCAATCGATATCCGGATCGGCAACCGCTGCACCACCTTGGTGAAGTTGCCGCTGGCGTTGTCCGGGCGCAGCACGCTGAATTCCGAGCCGGTCGCTGGCGCGATCTGCTCCACGTGGCCGCGCAGCACCTGCCCCTGGAAGGCGTCCACCGTGAAGGTGACCGGCTGGCCGATACGCATCTGCCAGGTCTGCCCTTCCTTGTAGTTGGCCACCACCCACAGTGCCTCCGGTACCAGGAACAGCAGCTGGGAGCCGGCAGCCACGTACTGGCCCACGCGCACGCTGGCCTCGCTGATCTGCCCGTCGCGCGGTGCATGGATGACCGTGTTGGCCAGGTCGATGCGGGCCAGTTCCAGCTGCGCCTGCGCGCTTTCCACCTGCGCCTCCAGACTCTTGCGCGCCACCTGGGTCGACACCAGGGTTTCCTCGGCAATGCGGATCTGCGCCTGCGACTGCTGCACGCTGGCCTGGGCCGACGCCTGCGACGTGCGGAACTTGTCGCGGTCGTTGATCGACACCATCTGCTGCGCGGCCAGCTCGTCGTAGCGTTTGGCTTCGTTGCGCGAGCGCTGCAGCTCGGCCTGGCCGGACGACAGCGTGGCGCGTGCCGCAGCGATCTGCGCACGGTTCTGCGCCTGCGACTGGTCCGAATTGGCCAGTGCTGCACGTGCACTGTCCAGCGTCGCCTCGGCCTGCGCCACCTTCTGCGCGTAGATGCGGTCATCGATCCGCAGCAGTGGCTCGCCCTTCTTCACGTGCTGGAAGTCCTTCACCAGCACCTCGGTGACATAGCCGGCCACCTGTGGCGCCATTACCGTGATCTGCCCGCGCACGTAGGCATTGTCGGTGACCATCACGCTGCTGGTGAACGGCCACAGGTTCCAGGCACGCAGGATCAGCGCGATGCCCAGCAGGGCCACCACCACCATCACCACCACGCTGCGCGCGCTGGGCCTGAGGTACTTCGGGGCCGCCGCTGGCGCGGCAGGCGTGGGCGCAGGCGCCGCATCGGTTGGTGGTGGCGGGCTGACGTTGTCGGGAGCGTCGCTGTCGGAGCGGGGCGGGAGAGGAGACATGGCAGCGGACTCAGTGGGGCGGGGCGGTGGTGACCGCGAGCGGTGGATGCGGATGGCGCTTGTGCCATTGCTTGAGCACGGCGGTGCGCAGCGAGAGCAGCAGCAACCAGCACAGGAAGCTGATCGCCAGCCAGCCACTCAGGGTGAATACATCATTGAAGCCGCGCACGTTGGCTTCGCGGCGGGCGATGGTCGCCAGCTGCGCGGTGCCCTGTGCGCTGCGCAGGACCGGATCGGTGATCTGCGCGGCATAGATCTGCTGCTGGATGCGCAGGCGCTGCGCAACCACCGGGTCGGCCGGGTCGAGCTGGCTGGTGATCGCGCTGGAATACAGCTGCTCGCGATGCAGCTGGAAGGTTCCCAGCACCGCCGAACCGGCCAGGCCGCCGAGGGTCTGGGTGATCGACAGGGTGACCAGGAAGGTGATCATGTGGTCCACACCCTGCTTCAGCGCGGCGGAGATGCCCAGCATGATCAGCGGGCCCATGAACATGCCGGCACCGACCGAGGCCAGGAACTGGCTGATGTAGAAGTCGTGCGGCCGGTCCAGGCTGGTGCGGTTCTGGTCGAAGAACGCGGCGGTGCCCAGCAGCAGGATGGCCATCAGCAACTGCGCGATCAGCCGCTTCGGGCCAAAGGTCAG
Organism: Stenotrophomonas sp. NPDC077659; assembly: GCF_050268705.1. Lineage (NCBI taxonomy): Bacteria > Pseudomonadati > Pseudomonadota > Gammaproteobacteria > Lysobacterales > Lysobacteraceae > Stenotrophomonas > Stenotrophomonas sp. NPDC077659. Next base: position 1,881 of record NZ_JBNNHG010000089.1, read on the forward strand.
CGAGGCCCCGGCGATACCGACGGTCACCCCTGCCAGGATCACCACGAACAGCGGCCGCATCTGGTCCGGGCCCATACCCAGCGTGCGCATCAGGTTGACCACGCCATAGGACTGTTCGGTGGTGAGGAAGCGCAGCAGGAACGCGCCGACGATGAAGTGCAGCACCGGCAGGGTCGACAGCCAGCGGATCTGCAGCAGTGGATTGCGCCTGTAGTGCTCGATGATCAGCGCAGTGGTGGCCAGCGTGATCGAAGCCACCAGCGCCCAGCCCAGCCACGGGGTGTTGATCCACCAGCGCGTGTAGCCCTGCGCCAGCACCACGACAAGCAGGGCAACGGCCGGCGCCAGCAGGGCGAAGGTGAGGAAATCCAGCGGCTCGAACGCCTTGACCTGCATGCCCGGCGGCAGCTTCAGCACCACTACTGCGGCAAACGCGCACAGCGCCAGGCCGGCCTCGAACGAATACAGTTGGTGCCATTGGCCGGTATCGACCAGGGCGGGCGAGACGATCCAGGCGATGGGCACCGCCAGCTGCGACAGGCCGACACCAATCACCAGCAGATTGCCGGTGAACCGCCGCGGCAGCGCCTGCAGCATGTACAGCGTGCCCAGCGTCGAACAGGCCGCACCGGCAAAACCGCTGGCCGCGCGGGTCAGCAGGGTGGTTTCGAAGCTGCCCACGAACAGGTGCAGCACGGCCAGCGCCGCGTACAGGCCCAGGCCGATCTCGGCGAACAGGCGGATGCCGTACTGCTGGCGGAACTTGAAGGCCAGCAGGTTGGCGGTGACATTGACCATGGCGTAGGCCGCCACCAGCCAGCTGCCCTGGGTGGGCGTGAGCGCCAGCTGGCCCTGCAGGAAGGGCAGGTTGGCGGTGACCAGCGCATTGCCGAGGCCGCCGGTGATGGCCACCAGCAGCGAGACCAGCGCGTAGGCCACGCGGCGGTACGGAGGATGCCAGGGCATCGAGGCCGATCCGGGCATGGTCGGCTTCTCGTGTTCCTCCCAGTCCGGAACCGGCTTGAGGTACGGCTGGACCATCAGCGCCCCTGGTTGGCTGCTCCCTGGAGGCCGCCACGCAGCAGCTGCAGGGCGCGCCCGGCCAGCTGGGCACGCTCTTCTCGCGTCTTGCCACGCAGGGCCGCACCCAGCATGCCCGAGATCAGTGAAATATCCGTCTTTTCCAGGTCGGGCCGGCACAGGCCGGCGGCCTTGGCGCGGGCGATCGGCGCTTCCAGCAGGTCGCGCACGGTCTCGCGCGCGATGCGCATGGCGGCCACGTCCGAATCCACCGCACGCCAGTAATCGGCCAGCGCCGGCGAATCGATGATGCGCTGGGCCATGCCTTCGAAAACCTCGAACAGGGCGTCGTCGCGGTCGCCCAGCTGTTCCACCTGGCGGCGGATGCGGTCGACGGTCCGCTGCAGCAGCGCCTGGATCAGTGCAGTGCGGTCGGGGAAATTGCGGTACAGGGTCGCGCGGCCCACCTGGGCGCGCTCGACCACCAGATCCAGTGGCGCGGTGACGCCGTGTTGGCCGAATACATGGTCGGCGGCATCAAGGATGAGGGCACGGCGGGCAGCAGCATCGGCACGTTGGGTGGTCATGGCTTCATTATCGGACAAGAATGTCCGTTTGGCGAGGCGGTGAGTGACGGGATTGTCCGTTTGTTGCTGTACGCACATCTTTGTAAATATGGTGTGAAGGTGCGCCTGAAGGAGCGCGCCCATAAAAACGGGGGCCACAAGGCCCCCGGGGAATGACACGCTGCAGTAGATCCACGCCACGCGTGGATTGGTCGATCAGAAGTACGCGCGGATGCCGAAGGCGACACCACGGCCCGGCAGCGGCGAGTAGTCTCGCAGCAGCGAGGTGTGTGGACGCACTTCGCGGTTGGTCAGGTTGCTGCCATCCAGGAACACCTCGTAGCTGTTGCTGTCGCTGCGGTCCCAGCGGTACGCGAAGTGCGCATCGACCAGCGTGTAACCGTTGCTTGGCTCCTCGTTCTGGGCCACGTCCTTCTGGCGGCTGTAGCGCACCGCGCCCACCGACGCACGCCAGCCGTCCTTTGCCCAGCGCAGGTCGGCGCCGACGCGGGCCGGGGCGATGCGCGCCAGGTAGCCGGTGTTGGCCAGTTCCACGCTGTAGTTGTGGTTGTGGTCACCATGCGGCACGGCGATATCCAGTGTGCGGTTGCCATTGCCATCCAGCTTGGCCTGCACGTAATCACCGAACAGGCGCAGGTCCCAGTCGCCGGCGTTGCCTTCGAACAGGTGCAGCAGTGCTTCGGCTTCGGCGCCCTTGAACACGGCGTCCTGCTGCGTCCAGGTACGCACCGGCAGGCTTTCGGTGATGCCGGTGTCGGCCAGGTAGATGAAGTCCTTGAACTTCGTCTGGTAGATCGAGGCCGAGAAATCCAGGCGCTCGCTGTGGGTGTGGATGCCCAGCTCGACCCGCTGGCCGCGCTCGGTCTTCAGGTCGGCATCGCCGATTTCCAGCGAACGGGTGGCGATGTGCGCGCCGGCCGCGTACAGCTCTTCATTGGTCGGTGCACGCTCGGAGCTGTCCACGCCGATACGCAGGTCGACCGTATCGTTGATTTTCCAGATGCCGGCCGCGGACAGGTTGGTGGCGTCGAACTTGCGATGGCGGTAATCGCCGGTCGGGTCCAGCTTGACCTGGTCGTGGCGGCCGCCCAGTTCCAGCTTGAACGGGCCGAACTGCTTTTCCTGCAGCACGAACAGACCGACGTTCTTTGTATTGGTGTCCGGCACGAAGGCTTCTTCACCCTTGGCGCCGAAATCGCTGTTGCCGAACTGCACGCCGAAGGCGCCATCCCAGCCGCCGATCTGCTGCTGCACCGCTTCCAGCCGGGTTTCGATGCCGCGGTTGGTGAAGCGGGTGGACGGCGTGCCGGCTTCCAGTTCCACGTGCTCGTAATCGGTGTAGGCCACGCGCGCGTTGACGTTCTTCAGGAACGACAGCGGGTTGTAGATGCCGGCCTTGGTCTCGAAGCGGTTCTGCACCATGTCGATGCGCACGTCGTGCTCATCACCTTCTTCCTCGTCGCCATGGTCGTGGTCGTGATCATGGTCGTGATCATGGTCGTGGTCATCGCCGTCGGCATGCACGTGGGCGCCGTTGGGGATGCCGTAGTTGGTGCGGTAGGTGCTGGCCGACACGCCGAAGTAACCGCCTTCGCCCAGCCAGGTGGCACCGACGCCGCCGGCGCGGGTGCGGATGGAACTGTTGTCCAGGCGGCCGCGGCGCGGCTCTTCGCCTTCCTCGCCTGCGTGGTCGTGGTTGTCGTGGTGGTCTTCCAGGCTGTCGATCACCGCGTAGCCGGGGATGCGGTAGTCATCGCCGTTGCGCACCAGGCCATCGACGTGCAGCACGACGTTGCCGCTGACGCCGTCGAGGCGGAACATGCCGCTGCGTTCGTCGTTGACCGAATTGCCACGCACTTCGGCGCGGCCGCTGAGAGGGCGGTCCGGCAGCTCACGGGCAATGCGGCCGTCGACCACGTTCACCGCGCCGCCGATGGCGCCGCTGCCGAACAGCAGGGTGGCCGGGCCCTTCAGCACTTCGACCTGGTCGGCCAGGAATGGTTCGATGCTGGTGGCATGATCGGCGCTGACGGTGGAAGCGTCCATGTTGCCCATGCCGTTGGACAGCACGGCCACGCGCGGGCCTTCCTGGCCGCGGATGATCGGGCGGCCCACGCCCGGGCCGAAGAACGTGCTCTGCACGCCGGGCAGCTTGGCCACGGTGTCGCCCAGAGTGCCGGCCTTCTGCTCGTCCAGGCGCTCACCGGCCAGCACGTCCACCGGGCGCGCCAGCGACTCGGCATCGCCCTGCAGCGGCGAGGCGGTCACCTGCACCGACGACAACTCGGTCAGGTGGCGGTCACGATGGGTGTCCGGGTCGGCCGCGGCGAAGGCGGCCGACGGCAGCAGGGCGGCGAGGGCCAAGGCGAGGGAATGTGGTTTGAAACGAAGGGGGTGAGAGGGCATTTGGCGCTTCCTTTGTTACATTGTATCAATAGGGTGGAGCACGTATCCCGTCGTGGGACAGGGGGAGGGAAACCGTGCGGGTCGGGGAAGGATGTTATATTATTCCATAACGATTCGCCGACCCTGCTGGAAGTCATGTCCCTGTCCTCCTCCTTCCGCCGCCTGCTCGACCGCTTCGGTGCCACTGGTTCGCTGCTGTGCGCCGTGCACTGCGCGGTCATCCCGGTGCTGCTGGCGATCGCGCCTTCATTGGGCGTGTCGTTCTGGCTGAGCGATGGCGTGGAGATGACGCTGGTGGTGTTCGTGACCCTGCTCGGGCTGTTCAGCCTGGTCATGGGCTACCGCCGCCACCGCGCACTGCGCGCGTTGGCTTTCCTGCTGCCGGGCCTGGTCGCTCTGTGGGCGGGCGTGCTGGTCGACGCGTTGCATCACAATGCCGTGCCGCATGCGGTGGTGATGACCCTCGGCGGCCTGCTGGTGGGCGTGGCCCATCTGGTCAACCTTCGGCTCAACCACGTCCACGTTCACGACGCCAGCTGCGCGCACTAGGCGCGTCGTGATAGGCTTTCTGATCGTGCGCGGGGGCGCCCAGCAAGGCGGCCCCGCCGAACCCGTGTCAGTACGGGGTAACCAGATTTCATACTTGAGGAGTTGAAGACATGGGTAAGGGTGACCGCAAGACCGCCAAGGGCAAGCGCTACAATGCCAGCTACGGCAACGCCCGTTCGCACACCGCGAGCAAGGTCGCTGTAGGCGCCGGTGCCCCGGTTGCCAAGAAGACCGTGGCCAAGGCTCCGGCCAAGAAGGCCGTGGCGAAGAAGACTGCTGCCAAGGCCTGATCCGGCCGGGTAGAACGTCCAAAGAAAAACGCGGCGCTTGGCGCCGCGTTTTTTTGTGCCCGGCATTCCTGCCGCTGCGCTCGCCGGGCATGGCCCTGCGGCCAACCCATGCAGTAGCGCCGGGCCGTGCCCGGCGGCCGTTGCGGCTCAGCGCAGGGCCTTCCGCAACGTTTCGGCATTGCCATCATTCGGCGCGGCAGGCACCTGCAGCAGTTCTGCCAGCAGCGGATAGACATCGACATTGTCGAAGCCATCGATCACCAGCCCCTGCCGGAACGACGGGCCACGCGCCACGAACACCGCGCGCATCGAGGGCAGGGCATTGTCGAAGCCGTGCGAGCCGCGTTCCTGCCGGTCGCGCTTGGCGATGCGCTCGGCGTGCAGCGCATCCCAGCCCTCATCCATCTGGCAGACGATGGGCGGCACACGCGGGTTGCTGCCGTAGTGCCAGCGCGCCGGCAGCGCTTCCTTCTTCCAGCACTCGTAGTGCGCGTGGCGACCCAGCAGGGCGCGCTCGGCCTGGGCTTCGCGGCCGGCCACGGGCGCGAAGCCGACCGACTGGCCCTGGCTGACATTGCGTGCAATGGACGGATCGGCCATCGATTCGGTGGACACCACATGGCCTTCGGCCACGCTGGCCATGCCGTGGTCGGAGACCACGATGACGTTGGTGGTGGCCGCCAGCCCGCCGGCATCCAGGCCATCGAGCACCTGGCCGATGATCTGGTCGGCCTGCATGATCGCATCGTGGTACTCGGTCGAATCCGGCCCGTAGCTGTGGCCGGCGTGATCCACGTTCTCCATGTACAGCGTGGTCAGCCGCGGTGCGTCGGCATCGGTCTGCGCCAGCCATTCCAGTACCGTGCGTGCGCGCTGCTGCAGTGGTTCATTGCTGTCATATACCCGCCACTTGCTGGGGCGGGTGCCCTGGATTTCGGCCTCGCTGCCCGGCCACGAGGTGGTCGCGGTACGAACGCCCACTTTCTCGGCGCCGACCCAGATCGGTTCGCCGCCCCACCAGGCGCTGCTGGTCACCGCATCGCGGTCGCGCAGGGTGAAGCGCCCGAGCTGTGCATCGTCCATGCTGTTGTTGACGATGCCGTGGTGGTCAGGGCGCAGGCCGGTGACGAGGGTGTAGTGGTTGGGGAAGGTCAGCGACGGATAGGACGGCGTCATCCAGCGGGCACGCACGCCGGTGTCGATGATGCGCTGCAGGTTCGGAGTCAATCCGCGGTCCAGCGCATCGGCCCGCAGGCCGTCGATGGAGATCAGCAGCAGCTTCGGCGGCGGCGCGTCGGTGCGCGCGACCGGCGCGGACGAAAGGGGCGTGGTCGTGCAGGCCACCAGGGGCAGCAGCAACGCCAGCGAGCAGCTCAGGCGTACGGAAGTCATCCAGACATCATAAGCGGGCGCAATGACGTACCAAAGACACGGCGCGGGAAAGCGCGCCGTGTCCACGCATTTTTCCTTATGCGGCCACGGCGTGTCGACCAAGGTCGACGCCTGCCAACAGCCACTCAACCCTCACGCAAACAACGGTGCCTGCCGCTGCTCCAGCCGCAGCAGGGCGGCTTTGGTTTCCAGCCCACCCCCAAACCCGGTCAGGGCACCCTTGCTGCCGATCACCCGATGGCACGGCAGGATGATCGGCAACGGATTGCGGCCGTTGGCGGCCCCCACCGCGCGCGTCGCCGTCGGCTGGCCCAGGTGCTGCGCCAGCCGCAGATAACTCCAGGTCTGGCCGAAGGGAATCAGTGCCAGCGCATGCCACACCCGCAGCTGGAAGGGCGTGCCGTGCGGCGCAAGTGCCAGATCGAAGGTGCTGCGCTCGCCGTGCAGGAACTGCAGCAGCTGCTGGCGTGCTTCCGGCAGCGCGCCTGGGGCATACCGCCAGTCAGCCCGGCCACGGGCCGGGTGGCGGTTCTCGGGAAACAGCACATGGGCCAGCCCCCGTTCGTCACCGGCGATGGTCAGCTCGCCGATAGGGCTGTCGAAACGATCAAACAACAGGGTCATGCCGGTTCTCCAACAAACGTACCGGACAGGTGCCACAGGTGCAGCACGGCATAGGCGCGCCACGGGCGCCACGGTTGCGAGCGTGCCTCGGTGGCGCGTTCGCTCAGGCGCTGGCCCTGCGCATGGCCCAGCACCTGCTGCAGTACCAGGTCACCGGCAGGAAAGGCGTCGGGTTGGCCCAGGCCACGCAGGGCGATGTACTGCGCCGTCCACGGCCCGATGCCGGGCAGGGCCACGCAGCGGGTGACGAAATCCTCCAGCGCCTGGCCGGGGCCGAAATCCAGTTCGCCGCTGGCACAGGCTGCCGCCAGCGCACGCACCGTCGCCGCACGCGTGCGAGGCAAACCGATGGATTCAAGCGGTGCTTCAGCCAGCACTTCCGCAGCGGGGAACTGGCGGTCGAATTCGGCGGGCATGCCGGGCAGGTGCGCACCCCAGGCATCGACCAGGCGGCGCGCGAAGGTGGTCGCGGCCGCGACCGATACCTGCTGGCCGAGCACGGCACGCACGGCGACTTCAAACCCGTCCCAGCCGCCGGGCACACGCAGGCCAGGGCGCTCGGCGATGCCGCGTGCCAGCAGCGGTTCTTCGGCCAGGGCGGCGTGTACCTGCTGCAGGTCGGCGTCGAGGTCGAACACCCGGCGCACACGGCGCACGATCTCTGGAATCAGCCGGGGATCGGCCGCACCCAGCTGCAGGCGCAGTTCGTGCCGCTTCGGGTCGGCGGTCACCCGCAGCAGGGTGGGGCGTTCGGGCGTGCCGAGCACGCGCTGGTAGCTGTCATCGCTGATCAGTTCGATGCCCGGCAGGCTGCGCTTGCGCAGGAAGGCCAGCATGCGTGGAAAGTCCAGCGGGGGGCGATAGCCCAGGCGCAGGACCAGGCTGCCATCGTCGGCGGCAGAGGGCGCGTGCTGGCGGCGCAGCGCGGTAGGCGCGATGCCGCAGCCCTGCAGGAAGGCGGTGTTGAAGCGCCGCAGGCTGTTGTAGCCGGCGGCCAGGGCGACATCGGTCACCGGCAGGGTGGTTTCGGTCAGCAGTTGCTTGGCCAGCAACAGGCGATGGGTGGCGTGGATCTGCCCCGGCGTGGCACCCAGGTGCTCGACGAACACGCGTTGCAGCTGGCGCGCGCTGACGCCGAGCTTGGCGGCAAGTCCGGCCACGGCCTGGTCCTGCAGGAAGCCGCCGTGGATGAGGGCCAGGGCGCGCTGCAGGGTCTGCCCGGCCAGGGCCTGCTGTGCCTGCGGGGCCAGCTCGGGGCGGCAGCGCAGGCAGGGCCGATAGCCGGCGGCCGCGGCTGCGGCGGCGGTGGGGTAGTAGGAAATGTTGCGTGGCTTGGGGGGCGGTGCCGGGCAGACCGGGCGGCAATAGATGCCGGTGCTGCGCACGGCAGTGAAGAACACCCCGTCGAAGCGTCCATCACGGGCCAGGCGGGCGCGGTCGCAGGTGGCGTGGTCGAGGGCGGGGGCGGTGTCCATGGCGCCAGTCTAGGACGCGGCGGGTGGAGATACTCGCCGGATTCGGACATGGATGTTGGGTGGGGTTTAGGCAGGGCTTGCAGCCCTGCACCCGCAACGTCAACGGCAAAAGCAAAAGCCTGCGTTCCGTGGGATGGCGGGGCGGGTCCAGCGGCAGGGGACGGCGCAAGTACGTCCGTGTAGCCTCGGTCGCGCCATGCATGGCGCTCACGCCCCTGCCACCCCGCCTTCGACAGCGGGTCGCAGCTGTTGGTGGGTGCCGACCGTTGGTCGGCACGCTGAATCGGGTCCGCTTGGTAGATCCACGCCATGCGTGGATGGTGCCCACAGGGTCAGAAAGGGTTCAGAAGCACATGCTGAATGCGCGGCAGGGGCAGGTAGACTGGGAGCCTTGTTCCCGTGAAGACCGGTTGCCCGATGTCCGTCAGATTCCGCTGGTTGCCCCTGTTGTGCCTGGCCTTGGCGGGCTGCAGCCAGCTGGAGAACCCTGGCAACGTGACGGCCGCTGACAAGGCGACGCGGGCACCGGCCAGCGATGGCGAGAACATGGTGTCCATCAATGCCGCCGATGCGCCGCTGCCGACGGTGGCACCGCCGCGCAGCCGTGCGGATCGGGCGTGGCCGCAGGCGCAGCTGGAAAACGGCCAGGCCTGGCTCAGCTGTGGCACCGACTACGCCGGCGACAGCGGGGATGGCGTGGCGCTGGAAGGCCTGCAGCGCGAGCAGATCCAGCAGGCCATGCTGCCCTGCGCCGAGCGCGGGCTGCTGCGCGTGCGCTACCAGGGCAAGATCAATCCGGGCTTTGCCGAGATGATGTGGCGGCTGGCTGTGGTGGCCGATGCATTGAAGATCCACAAGCGCATCCTTGACCTCGATTCCAGCGGCGGCCAGGTCGAATCGGCCATCGTGGCCGGCGACAGCATCGGCGAATCCGGCTGGACCATCTGGGTACGGGAAGGTTCCATCTGCCACAGTGCCTGCGTGTTCGTGCTGGCGGCCGGCGACAACCGGCTGCTGTCGGGCAAGGTGGGTATCCACCGCATGATGCGCATCAGCTCCAAGGCGACCTCGCGCGCCGAGCTCAACCGCGAGCTGCACGAGGTCTACGACAACGTGAAGGACTATCTGCAGCGCAACGGCGTGGCGGTGGGCGTGGCCGACCTGATGATGACCGTGCCCAACCGCAGCCTGCGCCTGCTCAGCCCCGACGAACTGCGGCAGTTCGGCCTGGATGGTACCAATGCGGTGCAGGACGATCTGGAGCGGATCAAGCAGATGCGTGCCTGCGGTGATGATTTCGTGCAGCGCAAGGATGCGTTTCTGGTGGCCTTCGACCAGCAGTGCAAGCGCGAAGGCGCCGACATGGAATCGATCAACAGCTGCGGCCAGGCACTGAAGCAGCGCTTCGGGTTCCCTGATGCAGTGTGCCCGGAAGAAAGCCCGCTGTCGGAAATCGATGTGGCCACGCTGCCACCCGCACCGCCGGAGAAACCGCCGGTCGCCGAGCAGCCGCCGGGCGATGCCGCTGCGGTGGAAGCCAGCACGCCCGCGCGCTGACGAGGTACTCACCGCGCTGCAGTAGACTGCGGTTCTTACCCTTGAACCGGCGGTGTCCATGAAACGCGTGCGTTTGCCGAAGTTCCTGCTGTTGTCCCTGCTGCCGCTGACGGCACTGGCGCAAGCCCCTGCACCGGCGACGCCTGCCCCTGCACCGGCGCGACCGGCACCGAGCACCCCGGCGGCAGCCAAGCCGGCCACCGCCGCGTCGGCGGCCCCGGCACTGACGCCGGCGCAGCAGGCGCAGGTGCAGAAGCAGGACGCGGACATGAGCGCTGCGGCACTGAAGGCTGCGCAACTGGTCGACAGCAACCGTGCCGGTGAACTGTGGGACGGTGCCTCGGCCGTGGCGCGCCGCGCGGTGCCCAAGGCGGCGTTCGTCAGCCAGCTGGCCGCCGATCGCGCCCGCCTGGGCGCCATGAACGGCCGCGGCCAGCCGATCATCACCCGGGTCAAGTATGCTGCCGGCGCCGCGGTGCCCGAAGGGCTGTACATCAATGTCAGTTTCCCGACCCGATTCGCCAACAGTGCGCAGCCGGTGCGCGAACTGGTGTCGTTCCGTTTCGACGAAGACCAGACCTGGCGCCTGGCCGGCTACAGCCTGCGCGCGTCCGCACCCTGACGGAGAACGGTGATGGCCACCGAACTGAGCATGTTGGCCTGGGCGATGCTGCTTGGCTTCGTCTACATCTTCGCCGCGTCCACCGTGGTCACCCGCGAGCGTGGGATGAAGTGGAACGCGTCGGCGCGTGATGCGCCGCAGGTGCCTCTGAGTCCCCTGGCGGGCCGGTTGCAGCGGGCGCAGGCCAACTTCTTCGAGACGTTCCCGTTCTTCGCCGCCGCCGCCGTCGCGGTGGTGGTGGCCGGGCGCAGCAGCGACACCACCGTGGTCGCCGCCCAGGTGTATTTCTGGGCACGTGTGGTCTACCTGCCGTTGTATGCGGCCGGCGTGCCCTACGTGCGCAGCCTGGTCTGGCTGGTGTCGATCATGGCCATCCTCCGGCTGGTGTTCGCGCTGCTCTGAACCGCGCGCTGCCTGATCCAGATCAAGGCCAGTCACGTGCGTGGCGCTATGCTGGGCGGACTGGAACAATGGCGGGAGGCGCGGATGCGCAGGATGGACGTGGTGGTGGTCGGCGCGGGCCCAGCGGGCCTGTGCTTTGCGCGTGCACTTGCCGGCAGCGGCCTGCAGGTGGGTCTGGTCGAGGCGCAGCCGCGCCAGGCGCTGGCCCAGGCGGCCTTCGATGGCCGCGAGATCGCCCTGACCCATGCCTCCCGGCAGAGCCTGGAGCAGCTCGGCCTGTGGCCGCGCTTGCCGGAGGCCGAGATCGCCGAGCTGCGCGATGCGCGGGTGATGAACGGCGCATCGCCCTTCGCTCTCACGTTTGCCAGTGGCCAGCGCGATGGCCAGCCCCTTGGTTGGCTGGTGCCCAACCACCTTATCCGGCGAGCGGCGTGGGAGGCGGTGCAGGGCCAGGACGGGCTGGAGCTGTTCGACGGCCGCAAGGTGCAGGCCGTGCAGGCCGACGCGCAGGGTCACGTGGTCACGCTCGATGACGGCAGCACGCTGCATGCCCGCCTGCTCGTCGCTGCCGACAGCCGCTTTTCGGCCACGCGTCGCATGCTCGGCATCGGCGCGCAGATGCGTGACTTCGGCAAGTCGATGCTGGTGTGCCGCATGCAGGTCGAGCGCGACCATCACCACACCGCATGGGAGTGGTTCGGCTACGGCCGCACCATGGCGCTGCTGCCGCTCAACGAAGGCCAGGCTTCGGCGGTCGTCACCTTGCCGCCCCGGCAGATCGAGGATCTGCTGGCGATGGACGAGGTGAGCTTCGGCGAGGCCATCACGGCGTGTTTCGAACACCGCCTGGGACAGATGCGGCCGGCGGCCATCCCGCAGGCCTATCCGCTGGTGGGGGTGTACGCGCATCGCTTTGCCGGCCAGCGTTCGGCACTGATCGGCGATGCGGCGGTGGGCATGCACCCGGTTACCGCACATGGATTCAACCTGGGCCTGGCCAGCGCTCAGCGCCTGGCGCAGGGCGTCCTGGCGCAGCAGCGGCGGGGGGCGGACATCGCCGCCGCTGGCATGCTTGCCGGCTACCAGCGCAGCCACCGGCTGGCATCGCGGCCACTGTATGAGGCCACCAACGCCATCGCCAGCCTGTACACCGACGACCGCCGGCCGGCGCGCCTGCTGCGCGCGGCAGGCTTGCGGGTGGCACAGGGCGTGGCGCCGTTCAGGCAGCTGATCGCCTCGCACCTGACCCAGCGGGTGGCCTGAACCGGTTCAGCCGGCCGCCAGCACCCGGATCTGGCTGTCTGCGAATTCGACAACCTGGCCCGCGCGGATCTTGCAGGCCTTGCGCAGCTCGATCTGGCCATCCACCCGTACCTGGCCATCACTGATGACCACTTTGGCCTCGCCGCCGCTGGTGACCAGATCGGCCAGCTTGAGCAGCTGCTTGAGTTCGACGTAGTCGCCGTCGAGGTCGAATTCGAGGATCTGCATGGTAAAGCGTGTCCTGGGAGCGGGCGGGAAGGTGGCGTATTGTGCGCCAGCGTAGGCCCGAAGGGGATGCGAATGGTTTCCTGTACGCCTGGTTCAGGAATAGTGCGGTATCATTCCGCTCTGAGTGAGTGAATTCTCCTCCGACCGAGCAGCGCCAGGGCACGCGATAAGAAGGGCGCCCAAAGCGCGGACCATCCCTTTTTTATCGCACTGCCATGCAGATGGCCGTGCCTTTGGAGTTTCCCATGTCCCAAGATTCCCAAGCGCCGCTGCAGTTCGCGCAGCTCGGCCTGTCCGAGCCCGTCATGCAGGCCGTCAGCGCCATCGGCTATGAAACCCCGTCGCCGATCCAGGCCGCCACCATTCCGGCGATGCTGGAAGGCCGCGACGTGCTGGGCCAGGCGCAGACCGGTACCGGCAAGACCGCAGCGTTCGCGCTGCCCGTACTGTCCAACATCGACCTGCAGCAGATCAAGCCCCAGGCGCTGATCCTGGCGCCGACCCGCGAACTGGCCATCCAGGTCGCAGAGGCGTTCCAGTCCTATTCGTCGAAGATCCCCGGCTTCCGCGTGCTGCCGGTGTACGGCGGCCAGCCCTACGGCCAGCAGCTGTCGGCCCTGCGCCGCGGCGTGCACATCGTGGTAGGTACCCCCGGCCGCGTGATCGACCACCTGGACCGCAGCACGCTGGACCTGTCCGAGCTGAAGACCCTGGTGCTGGACGAAGCCGATGAAATGCTGCGCATGGGCTTCATCGACGACGTCGAAGCCGTGCTGAAGAAGCTGCCGGAACAGCGCCAGGTGGCCCTGTTCTCGGCCACCATGCCGCGCGCCACAACCGCAACATCGACGAGCACTACTCGTTCGACCGCGGCACCAT
>NZ_JBNNHG010000090.1:0-3626 GCF_050268705.1 Stenotrophomonas sp. NPDC077659
GCTGACGCCGCGGCAGATTGGCTAGATGCGGACACATTCGAAGCGCTGATGAGTCGACTTGCCGCAACCGGAGGGACCGATCAGCGCGGTCACGCGCTTTTCGGGAATCTCCAGGTTGATGCCCTTCAGGGCGTGGAACTTGTCGTAGTAGAAGTCCAGACCACGCGCGGCCAGCTTGACCGGCGACGGCGCGTGCAGGTTCTCGTGCGAGGCCGGCACCGCGATGCGCTGCATGGGCACGGCGTTGGAGAGGTCGTTCATGGCGTTATCCACGGAAAAGTCAGTCATGGGAGATACGGTTGCGCAGCAGGATGGCGCGGGCGCCAAGGCTGACCAGCAACACGAAGACAGTCAGCACCAGGGCACCGGCCCAGGCCAGCACCTGCCAGGATTCATACGGGCTGCCGGCGAACTGGTTCATCACCACCGGTACCGAGGCCATTGGCTGGAAGATGTTGTTGTTCCAGTACTGGTTGCCGAAGGCGGTGAACAGCAGCGGGGCGGTTTCGCCGGAAATGCGGGCCAGGGCCAGCAGGATGCCGGTGATGATGCCCGCCGATGCACTGCGGTACAGGACCTGCACGATCACCTTCCACTGCGGGATGCCCAGCGACAGGGCGGCTTCGCGCATCTGCGAAGGCACCAGGCGCAGCATCTCGTCGGTGGTGCGCACCACCACCGGTAGCACGATGAAGGCCAGCGACAACGCGCCTGCAAAGGCGGAGAAATTGCCGCCGGTCTGCATCACATACAGGGTGTAGACGAACAGGCCCAGCACGATGGATGGGGCCGACAGCAGGATGTCGTTGACGAAGCGGACCACGGTGCCGGCCTTGCGGGCGTTGCCGTACTCGGCCAGCCAGGTGCCGGCCAGCACGCCCAGCGGGGTGCCGATGCCGATCGCCAGCGCGCACATCACCGCGCTGCCGAAGAAGGCGTTCGCCAGACCGCCTTCCTGCATGGGCGGCGGGGTCATCTTGGTGAACAGATCCCAGTTGATGCCGGCCAGGCCCTTGGCGGCCAGGGTGAACAGGATCCAGCCCAGGAAGAACAGGCCGAACAGGGCGGTGGCACAGGACAGCGCTATGGCGATGACATTGCCGATGCGGCGGCGCAGGTACAGGGAGTCAGCGGTGGTGGACATCAGTTGCCCTCCTTGCGGGACAGGCGCATCAGCATCAGGCGGGCGATGGCGAGCACCACGAAGGTGACGATGAAGAGGACGAAACCGAGCAGCAGCAGGGCCGAACGGTAGGTTTCAGTGGCTTCGCCGAAATCGTTGGCGATCAGCGCGGCGATGGTGGTGCCCGGTTCCAGCAGTGACGGCGACAGGCGCACGCTGTTGCCGATCACGAAGGCCACGGCCATGGTTTCGCCCAGCGCACGGCCGAGGCCGAGGAAGACGCCGCCGATGACCGCCGAGCGGGTATAGGGCAGGACGATGTCCCAGCTCACTTCCCACTTGGTCGAACCCAGCGCGTAGGCCGATTCCTTCAGGCGGGTCGGCACGGTGAGGAACACCTCGCGCATCACCGAGGAAATGAACGGGATGACCATGATGGCCAGCACGAAGCCGGCAGTGAGCATGCCGATGCCCAGCGGCGGGCCCTGGAACAGCGGACCGATGACCGGCATTTCGCCCAGGGTTTCGTTGAGAAACGGAGTGACGTACTCGGTCATCACCGGCACCAGCACGAACAGGCCCCACATGCCGTAGATGATCGAGGGAATGCCGGCCAGCAGCTCGATGGCAGTGCCGACCGGGCCACGCAGCCAGCGCGGGGCGACTTCGGTGAGGAAGAAGGCGATGCCGAAGCTGACCGGTACGGCGATGACCATCGCGATGAACGCGGTGACCAGGGTGCCGTAGATCGGTGCGAGGGCGCCAAACTTGTTTTCGACCGGGTTCCAGTCGGAAGAGAAGAAGAAGCTCATGCCCTGCATCTGCAGGGCATGGCGGCCGCCCCACAGCATCGACAGCGCGGCGCAGGCCAGGGCGATCAGGACGAAGATGACGGTGCCGACCAGCACCCACCGGAACAGTTTGTCGTTGCGGGCATCACGCGCATCGCGCGTGGACGGGGCGGCTACAGGCTGGGCGATGGCATTCATGGGGACGGCTGGGCCAGGAAAGGGGGCGGCACAACGTGGAAGCGGCGGTGCCCGCGCGGGGCGGGCACCGTCGGGTCCATCACTTCAGCTCGGTGCCCCAGTAGGCCTCGATCTGTTTGGTCAGTTCGGCCGGCAGCGGCACGTAGTGCAGCTCGTTGGCCTGGGCCTGGCCGTTTTCGAAGGCCCACTTGAAGAAGGCCAGGGTGTCCTGGTTGCGCTTGGCGTCCTTCGGCTTCTTCTGCATCAGCATGAAGTTGGTGGCGGTGATCGGCCACGCCTGCTCGCCCGGGGCATTGGTGATGACCAGGTTGAAGTCCTTGGCGCTGGCCCAGTCGGCGCTGGCGGCGGCGGCGGCGAAGGTCTCAGCGCTCGGCTGCACCCAGGTGCCTGCGGCGTTCTGCAGGGCGGTGTACGGCATGGCGTTCTGCAGGGCGTAGGCCAGTTCGACGTAGCCGATCGAGCCCTTGATCTGCTTCACGTAGGAAGCGACGCCTTCGTTGCCCTTGCCACCGACGCCGTCCGGCCACTGCACCGAGGTGCCTTCGCCGACCTTGGTCTTCCACTCCGGGCTGACCTTGGACAGATAGTTGGAGAAGTTGAAGGTGGTGCCCGAACCGTCCGAACGGTGGACGATGGTGATCTTGCCGTCCGGCAGGGTCACGCCCGGGTTGGCCGCGGCGATGGCCGGGTCGTTCCAGGTCTTGACCTTGCCCAGGAAGATGTCGGCCAGCAGGGCGCCGGTGAGGCGCAGCTTGCCCGCTTCCAGGCCTTCGATGTTGACCACCGGCACCACGCCGCCAATGGCCGACGGGAACTGGGCCAGGCCGGCCTGGGCCAGCTCGTCGCTGCTCAGCGGCTTGTCCGAGGAACCGAAATCGACGGTGCCGGCCTTGATCTGGGCGATGCCGCCACCCGAACCGATCGACTGGTAGTTGATCTTGGCGCCGGTGGCGGCGTTGTAGTCAGCCGACCACTTGGACACCAGCGGGAAGATGAAGGATGCGCCGGCGCCGGAAACTTCGGCGGTCACTTTGGCACCGGCAGCGGCCGGGGCGGCAGCGGCGTCGGCTGCCGGCTGCTGCGCGGCCTGCTTGTCGCCACCGCAGGCCGACAGGCCCAGGGCGATGGCCAGGGAAAGGGCGGCAAGGCCGGCCGAGTGCAGTTTCATGTTCACTCCATAGCGGGGAAGAGCCGACGTCGTCGGCGGATGCGGCTATGAAATGATGTTTTTGTTACAGCCGTATGACGTCCATGACAGAGGTGTCGAACATCACGTTCTGACAAGGGTTTCACGGGATCTGCGACCGCCCCGGAAGGCTGCGCGGCCCCCGGATTGCGCTGTAGAGTCCGAGCCATGCTCGACTGCTTCCCGCCTTTGTAGAGTCGAGCCATGCTCGACTGCGGCGCGTCAGCCGAGCATGGGCTCGGCTCTACAAGGGCCGGGGCAGAGGCAGGGGCAGCCGAGCATGGGCTCGGCTCTACAAGGGCCGGGGCAGAGGCAGGGGCAGCCGAGC
>NZ_JBNNHG010000090.1:3721-15035 GCF_050268705.1 Stenotrophomonas sp. NPDC077659
CGAGCATGGCTCGACTCTACGGAGCGAGGCCACCCAAACGAGAAAGGCGCCAGACCACAAGGTCCAGCGCCCGGTTGGGGCCGGCGGGGGAGAGAGGACCCGCCGACCCCCGTTCCTGCGGGGGAACGCCTTGCTCAGTACTTCAGGTTCTGGGTCCAGTAGGTCTCGATCTGCTTGACCAGGCTGTCCGGCAGCGGCACGTAGTCCAGCTGCTTGGCCTGCGCATCACCGTTCTTGTAGATCCAGCGGAAGAACTCCTGGGTCGCCTTGGCACCGACCACGTTCTTCGGCTGCTTGCGCACCAGGATGAAATTGGTGGCGGTGATCGGCCACGCCTGCTCGCCCGGGGCGTTGGTCATGACCAGGTAGAAGTCCTTGGCATTGGCCCAGTCAGCGCTGGCGGCCGCGGCCGAGAACGAGGCATCCGATGGCTGCACGATCCTGCCGGCGGCATTCTTCATCGCCGCGTAGGACATCTTGTTCTGCAGGGCGTAGGACAGTTCGACATAGCCGATGCCGCCCTTGATCTGCTTCACGTAGGCGGCGACGCCTTCGTTGCCCTTGCCGCCGATGCCGGCCGGCCACTGCACCGAGGTGCCTTCACCAACCTTGCTCTTCCACTCCGGGCTGACCTTGGACAGGTAGTTGACGAAGTTGAAGGTGGTGCCCGAACCGTCCGAACGGTGGACGATGGTGATCTTGGCGTTGGGCAGGGTCAGGCCGCTGTTCAGGGCAGCGATGGCCGGGTCGTTCCAGGTCTTGATCTTGCCCAGGAAGATGTTGGCCAGGGTCGGGCCGTCCAGCTTCAGCGCGCCCGGGGCGACGCCGGCCACGTTGATGACCGGCACCACGCCACCGATCACCGACGGGAACTGGGCCAGGCCGGCGGCTGCCAGCTCTTCCGGCTTCAGCGGGGCATCGGACGAACCGAAGTCCACGGTCGCCGCCTTGATCTGGGCGATACCACCGCCGGAACCGATCGACTGGTAGTTGACCTTCTTGCCGGTGGCGGTGCTGTAGTCCGCCGACCACTTGGACATGACCGGGTAGATGAACGAGGCGCCCGCGCCGGTGACATCGGCGGCGTTGGCGGCAAACACGGACGATGCGGCCAGGATGGCGACAGCGGCGCGCGACTTGAAGGCGTGGATCACGGGAGGGACTCCTGGGTGGTCGAAGGGCGGTTGCCCGACGTTTCGGTGCACATTCCATAACGGTTGCGTGACACGCCTGCGTCTGTCATATGACGTTGCGGTGACAGCGCGCGCGGCCTGCGCAGGCAACGGAAAAGGCACGGCCGGAGCCGTGCCTTTCGTTGCAACGCACGCGTATGGTCTTACCAGAAGAACTGCGCGCGGGCTTCCAGGATGTTCGGATCGTCGTTGACGAAGCCGCGGGCGGTGGAGCTGTACTTCTTGCTGTCCACCATCACGTAGTTCAGCATGAACTTGAAGTTCGAACGCCAGTACCAGTTGGCGCCGACGGTCCAGATGTCCATCTTGCCGCCCAGCACACCGTCGACGATCGGCGGGCGACCGGCCACCGGATTGGCCGACAGGTTGCCGTCGTTCAGATCCATGTGGTCGTAACGCACGCCCAGCTGCCACTGGCCGCCTGCCGGGTTGTTCGGCAGGCCCGTGCCCGGGGTGCCGCCCTTGTAGCTCCAGGTTTCGCCGGTGACGTTCCACACGCCGCTGACGTAGTAGCCGTCGCTGGTGTAGTTGTCGTGGTCGTAGCGCTTGGCCTTGCTGCTGTAGTACTCGGCCTGGGCCTTGAACGGACCCTGGAAGTACATCGCTTCGGCGCCGAGGGTACTGACACGGTCGGTGTCGGTCATGTTGCCGCTGTCGACCAGGCGGGCGGTGGCCAGGTCGGCGTTCGGACGGGCGCGCACACGCAGGGTGTCAGCGTCGGCGTCATAGTCGACGTAGCTCAGGCCGAAGTGGAGGACCTGGCCCTTTTCGTTGATCGGCGCGAAGGTGCCGCGCGCGCCGTAGCCGCTGCCGTGGGCCAGGTTGCGGGTCAGTTCGCGGCCGAAGGCGCTGGCGGTGACCGACCAGTTGTCCTGGCCGTAGCTGTAGGCGCCACCGAGGCGACGGGCAACGGCGTAGGTGTTGGTGACCGCCGCCTTGGAGATGAAGTCGTTGTTCTTGGTGCTGGACAGCTCTTCCAGGCTGTTGGGCTGCTTGAACTGGCCGGCCTGGATGAAGTGGTTGGCGTTGCCCAGCAGCTTGTACTTCACATTGGTGTCGAGGAACTTGTCGGCCTTGGCGTCGTAGCCGACCACCCATTCCACGTTGCCCGGGCCCTTGCCCTTGAGTACCAGCTCGGCTCGACGCAGTTCGAACTCGCTGTCCTTGCCGTTGCCGGCGTCACCGCCGTTGAGGTCCACGACGTCATTGTCGAACCAGTTGCCGTCGGCCTGGACCAGGCCTTCGAAGGTGATTTCCGAACCGCCGATCACATCGATGGCGACTTCAGCGTGTGCAGCCGGCACGTACAGCGCAGCAGCCACGGCCACCGTCAGGAGTTGGTGATGCAGTTTCATGGGAAGGAGCCTTGCAGGCAGGTGGGAAGATGCGCGCAGGCTAGAAGGTAAAGATTGCGTAAATGTGACAGTTCACGCGCGGCAGACATCCGCCGCAGGCCCCGTTGCGTCAGGGGCTGATGATGTAAACGCCTGCGTGTGACGCTGCGGTTGCGCACGGATTGCAGTAGCTCCACGCCATGCGCGGATGCTTTCTGTCGGCCAAGAGGTAGATCCACGCCATGCGTGGATGCTTTGCGTCGGTCAAGAGGTAGATCCCCGCCATGCGTGGATGCTTTGCGTCCGTCAAGAGGTAGATCCACGCCATGCGTGGATGCTTTCCGGTCGTCGGGTCAGCGCCCCTTCTGCGAATGGGATCCGACCCTGGATCCGACCCCGGCCACGCGCACTTACGCGGTCGTCTTTTCCTTGAACCGGCAGAGATCGGCAATCACGCAGCCCGGGCAATCCGGCTTGCGCGCTTTGCACACGTAGCGCCCATGCAGGATCAGCCAGTGGTGCGCGTCCAGCAGGAACTCGGCCGGAATCGCCTTGACCAGGTGGTCCTCCACTTCACGCACATTTTTTCCTGGTGCCAGGCCGGTGCGGTTGGACACGCGGAAGATGTGTGTATCCACCGCCATCACGGGTTCGCCGAAGGCCGTGTTGAGCACCACATTGGCGGTCTTGCGGCCAACGCCGGGCAGGGCTTCCAGCGCTTCGCGATCGCGCGGCACTTCGCCACCGTATTTTTCCAGCAGGATCGCGCAGGTGGCGATCACGTTCTTCGCCTTGGCGTTGAACAGGCCGATGGTGGCGATGTACTTCTTCAGACCGTCCTCACCCAGCGCGAGGATCTGCGCTGGCGTATTGGCCACCGGGAACAGGCGGCGGGTGGCCTTGTTGACGCCCACGTCCGTGGCCTGCGCCGACAGTGCGACAGCCACCAGCAGCTCGAACGGTGAGCTGTATTCCAGCTCGGTCTTCGGGTGCGGGTTGAGTTCGCGCAGGCGGGTGAACATCTCCACCACGTCGGCGCGCGGCATCACGCTGCCGCGGCGCACCGGTGCGCGCGTGGTTTTCTTCGCAGTGGCCATTACTGTTCCTTGCCTGCAGCGCGGGCCTTGGCCCGTGCGAGGATCGCGGCCGCCGCAGCGGGCAGCGCGGGTTTCACATCGGGCGCTGGCGCAGGTGTGCGGCGTGCATCACGTTCGGCCTCGCGGCGTGCCAGGCGTACGGCGCGTGCGCGATAGCGTTCGCGTGCGGCCCAGGCCGTTCGCAGGTCAGCCTGTGCCTGCAGCAGCCGTTGCGGAAGTTCCGGGTGGCCGGGCAGCAGGCGTGCGTCGGCATCAGCGGCGATGTAGTCCATCAGGCCGGCCTGCAGGGCCCCATCGAGATCGTCTGCCTGGACCCGGGCAAACAACTGCGCGGGATTGGGTCGGGATGCCATGGGATCAGCGGTTCTGGAAAGCCGGCGGGCGGCGCTGCAGGAAGGCGCTGGTGCCTTCGCGCATGTCCTCCGTGGCAAACAGCAGGCCGAACTGTGCGCTTTCGAATTCCAGGCCGGCGTCCAGGCTGCATTCGCCGCCCACGTGCACGGCATCGAGCAGGCCGCGCAGGGCCAGCGGTGCCGAGCGTGCCAGCTGTTCTGCAACGTCCTGCACGCGGGCGTCCAGTTCGGCTGCCGGCACCACCTGGTTGACGATGCCCAGCGTCAGGGCACGCGCGGCGTCGATCGGCGTGCCCAGCAGGCACAGTTCCAGGGTGGCGGCGCGGCCACACAGGCGCAGCAGGCGCTGGCTGCCGCCGAAGCCCGGGATCAGCCCCAGGTTGATTTCCGGTTGGCCCACCTTGGCGGTATCGGCGGCAATGCGCAGGTGGCAGGCCATGGCCAGTTCCAGCCCGCCGCCGAGCGCGAAGCCGTTCACCCGGGCGATGACCGGCTTGGGCATGCGCTCGATCTGCCGCATCAGCGTCTGCCCGAGCAGCGAGAAATCACGTCCCTGAACCGCGCTAAGGGCGTTCATCTCGGCGATGTCGGCACCCGCCACGAAGGCTTTCGGGCCGGCGCCGGTCAGCACCACCACGCGCACGTCCGGCGCTGCCGCAGCGGCACTGAAGGCCTCGGCAAGCGCCCGCAGGGTAGAGGCATTGAGGGCGTTGAGCTTTTCCGGGCGCTGCACGGTGATGGTGCGGATGGCACCCGCATCGGTGACGGCAACAGGGGCGGCGGTGGGGACGGTAGCCACGGAAAACTCCTGAAACGTTAAAAAAAAGTGAGATTGAACTCTTGAAACGCAGATGGGTCAAAGCCTGCGTGGTCAGTAGCGGTTACACGTTGTGGCCGGTATCCTAACCCGTCGCCTCAGGGCGGCGCAGAACGTCCCTGAGTTACCACCCCTGGAGAACTGTTTGATGAAGTTGCGTTCTATCGCGGTCGCCGTCGCGGCCCTGGCCCTGACGGGCAATGCCTTCGCCCAGGACGTCTCGTCCGAAAAGGGCAAGCTGAGCTACTACTTCGGTTACGACTACGGCAACAACCTGGCTGAGCTGACCGCCCGTGGTGAGCAGCTGGACATCAACTCGGTGGTGAAGGGTCTGCAGGACGCCTACGCCAAGAAGCAGCCGGCAATCACTGCCGACCAGCTCAAGCCGGCCGTTGAAGCCTTCCAGAAGCGCGAGCAGAGCCGTGCCCAGGCTGCCAAGGCCGAGTACGAAAAGGCCGCTGCCGAAAACAAGACCAAGAGCGACCAGTTCGTTGCGGCCAACAAGGCCAAGGCAGGCGTGCAGTCGCTGCCGAGCGGCGTCCAGTACCGCGTGATCGAAGCCGGCAAGGGCGCCAAGCCGACCCAGGCCAGCACCGTGCAGCTGGAAGTGGCCGGCCCGTACCCGTTCGGCCAGCGTCCGACCGAAGCCCGTCCGGCCCAGCAGATTCCGTCGATCAAGGTCAGCGAAGTCGAAATGAAGGCCATGCGTGAGACCCTGCTGCAGATGCCGGCCGGTTCGAAGTGGGAAATCACCCTGCCGCCGGACCAGGCCTACGGTGCCGACCCGCGCACCGGTTTCCCGCCGAACGTGGCAGTGCAGTTCGAAGTCAAGCTGGTCAGCGTCAAGTAAATCGAAGCAGTGCACGCAACGCGCCGGTGGCTTCCACCGGCGCGTTTCTGTTTGCGTGCCGTGCGTCCAGGTAGAGTCGACCGTTGGTCGACTGCTCTCCCCGTGCTGCGCGCTGGTCGACTGACAGTCGACTCTACCGTCGACGCTACCGACGCATCCCCCTGTCGCAATCGTCCCCAACCGCAACCATTCGCGCTACTGTTGCAGGGTGCAAACTACGGAAGACCCGGCGCGTGTCGTTGCAAGCCCCTGCATTGGAGTGTGCAAGCTGGATCACAACCGGCAATGCGCCGGGTGCGGGCGGTATATCGATGAAATCGCAGGATGGTCGTCGATGAGTGACCTCGAACGCAGCCGCATCCTCCACCGCGTGCAGCCCCTGCGCGAACAGCTGCAGCAATCGCTGCGCGGATCACTGGCCGACCACGAACGCCTGTTGCGCGCGCTGCACCCGCTGGCCGAACCGCCGCAGGGGGATGGCTGGAACCGCAGCGAACTGAGTGACCTGCTGCCACCCGGTCCGCCGGTGGAAGCGGCCGTACTGGCGGGCATCGTACCGCGTGCCGGGGGCGCCCAGGTCATCCTCACCCGCCGCACCGAAACCCTGCGGACCCACGGTGGCCAGGTCGGGTTTCCCGGGGGGCGCACTGAACCGGACGACCGTGATGCCCTGGCCGCCGCACTGCGTGAAAGCCAGGAAGAAATCGCGCTGGCCCCGGGCCAGGTGCAGGCATTGGGTTACCTCGATCCTTTCGTGACCATCACTGGCTACCGGGTGACCCCGGTGGTGGCGGTGGTCGATCCGGCGTTTGTGCCGGTGCCACAGCCCAGTGAAGTGGCCGAAGTGTTCGAGGTACCGCTGGATTACCTGATGGCCGCCGACAACCTGCGCCAGGTTGAAATCAACCATCGCGGGCGCGTGCGCCATGTCCTGGAGTATGGCTGGCCGGGCCAGCGCATCTGGGGCGCGACGGCCGCCATTCTCTACAACCTGCGTCGTCGCCTGGAGCAAGTGCAATGAAGCCGATCGATCCGCCGTGGACCACCCTGGTCGATGTCGCCACCCTGGCCGCTGAGCTGGGCGATGGCGTGCATGTGGTCGATGCGCGGGCCACCGCCAGCGCCGCCGTGCGCGTGGTGGATGCACGCGCGGCCCTGGCCGATCCGCAGGCCGGGGCAGGGCAGTACGCCGCCGGGCACATCGCGGGTGCGGTGCATGCAGATCTCAATCGTGATCTGTCCGACCTGTCCCGCGTGGGGCACGGCCGCCATCCGCTGCCGCAAACCGATGCTTTTGCTGCCCGTGTCGGGCAGTGGGGCATCGGCCCGGACACCCAGGTGGTGGTCTACGACGGCAGCGATGGCAGCATGGCCGCTGCACGCCTGTGGTGGCTGCTGCGCCTGCTCGGCCACACCCGGGTGGCGGTGCTGGATGGCGGTATCGCCGCCTGGCAGGCCGCTGGCCAGCCGCTGGTCACTGGCTACAGCGAGGTCACGGCGCGGCCGCCGTATCCGGGTCGCTTCGACACCGCCCAGGTCGCCTCGGCCGACGAGGTTGCTGCGCGCCTCAAGCACGCCCCGGGCTGGCTGGTCGACGCCCGTGCCGGCGAGCGCTTCCGTGGCGACGTGGAGCCGCTGGACCCGGTGGCCGGCCACGTGCCCGGCGCGGTCAACCGCCCCTTCGCCCTGAACGTCCTCGACGGCCGCCTGCGCGACCCGCAGGAACTGCGTGCCGAACTGCAGGGCGTGATCGGCAACCAGGACCCCGGGCGTGTCGTCCTGATGTGCGGTTCCGGCGTGACCGCCTGCCACCTGCTGCTGGCGATGGAAAGCGCCGGCCTGTGTGGTGCCCGCATCTACGCCGATTCGTGGAGCGGCTGGGTCAGCGACAGCACGCGCCCGGTCGCCACCGGAGCCTGAAGACGCGCGGGGTCTGAATCCGCAGGAAGCGCAGTCGAGCAACGCTCGACTCTACCAGGGCACGTTCCGGTCGATGCGGAGTTCATCCACGCATGGCGTGGATTCACTGGCCACCCTGCCATCCCGCGGAAGGCAGGCTTTGACGTTGACGTTGATTCGGCAGGTGCAGGGCGCGGCCCTGCAAACCCTTAGCCCAACCCCTTCAGCGGCACCTTCGCCAGCACGCGCGCCCACGGGAACAACGGGCCCGGATCACGCTTGCGTGGCACTGTAAGCGCGGCATCGTCGCTGGCCGGCACCTGTTCCAGGTCCAGCTGGTCATGCCCGGCAATCCGCTGCAGCGACGGGTAGCGCGCCACCAGCGCCTGCAGCAGCGCCTCCAGCGCCACCAGCTGCGCCTCGGTATACGGCTCGTCCATCGCTTGGTGGCGGCTGTCGAACCAGTGGGGGTAGCGACCGGTGTTGACCAGCTCGATGCCCACGCTGTCAGCATTCATGCCGCGTACGTGATGGGCGATGCGCTCCGGCGCCACGTACTGCACCACGCTGCCATCGCGGTCGATGTAGAAGTGCCCGCTGTTGCCCGCGCCGCTGTCGTACAGCACGCGCTCGCCGTAGTCGCGGGCCATCGCCAGGTCCGGCAGTTCGGTGCAGTGGATCACCACCATCCGCAGGCTGTCGGCATCGCGCAGGGGCAGGCGGTCGTGGTAGGGCAGGGGCTGCAGCTGCAGGCCGGGCAGGAGCGGGGTGGGCATGCGGCGATGCTAGCATTGCAGGATGAACCTGCCTTCCCGATCGACGTTAAACAGCTCCCTCGGAGCGCATGCATGAGCCGCGGCCATTGCATCCTGTCCCACGGCTTCGAGAGTGGCCCGGAGGCCACCAAGGTCACCGCGTTGGCTGAGGTTGCCGAGCGCCTGGGCTGGACCCACGAGCGCCCCGACTACACCGACCTGGACGCCATGAGCGAGGTCAGCCGTGTCGGCGACGTTCCGACGCGCCTGCGCCGCCTGGTCGAGCACGCCGCCAAGGCTGCCCAACAGGGCCCGGTGGTGCTGGCCGGCTCCAGCCTGGGCGCCTACATTTCCGGCATCGCTTCGCTGCAGGTGCCGGTGGCCGGCCTGTTCCTGATGGTGCCGCCCACCACCATGGGCCCGATGCCGGCGCTGGACGCCGCTGCCGTGCCGACCACCGTGGTCCAGGCCTGGCACGACGATGTGGTCCCGGCTGCCGGGGTGATCGCCTGGGCGCAGGCGCGCTCGGCGCAGCTGCTGCTGGTCGATGACGGCCACCGCCTGGAACGCCACGTGGAAGCCTCCGCGCAGGCCTTCGAGCGCCTGCTGCGCCAGCTGTGAAGCCCGGGCGCACGGCGCGCCCGCCCGCTTTGACTACAATGGCAGCCCCGCCGCCCCCGGCGCGGGCCTGCCGGCCGTGTCCACGGCCCTCCCTTCCGACTGGCCCGGCCTCTGTGCTGCGCCCGACCACCTGCGAACCGATTCCGTGAAATTCTTCGTCTCCTGCGCCAAGGGCCTGGAATACCTGCTTGCCGATGAACTGTCGGCCCTGGGCCTTGGCAAGGCCACTGCCACCATTGCCGGCGTCAACGCCGATGGCGAACTGGCGCAGGCGCTGCGGATCGTGATGTGGTCGCGCCTGGCCAGCCGCGTGCTGTGGCCCATCGACGAATTCGAGTGCCCGGACGAGCAGGCCCTGTACGACGGCGTGCGCGCGCTGCCGTGGCACGAGCACATCAAGCCTGAAATGACCCTGGCGGTGGATGCGCACGTGTCCGGCGACAAGATACCAATGCGCGCTTCGCGGCGCAGCGGATCAAGGACGCCATCGTCGATCGCATGCGTGACGAAGGCCTGGAACGCCCCTCGGTCAACACCGACCTGCCCGACGTGCGCGTGAACCTGTCGCTGCGCAAGGGCCGTGCCTCGCTGTCGATCGATCTGGGCGGTGGCCCGCTGCACCGCCGTGGCTGGCGTGGTGCCGCCCACGAAGCACCGCTGAAGGAAAACCTGGCCGCCGCGCTGCTGCTGCGCGCGCAATGGCCGCGCCTGCACGCTGCCGGTGGCGGCCTGCAGCGGGCGTTGGCGTGGCGGACGGCATTACCGGTCAACCTCGCCGAACACCAGGTCGTAGGTACCGATCATCGCCACCACGTCGGCCAGCATGTGGCCGCGAACGATCGAATCGATCGAAGACAGGTGGGCGAAGCCCGGTGCACGCAGGTGCACGCGGAACGGCTTGTTGGCGCCATCGGAGACCAGGTAGCAGCCGAACTCGCCCTTCGGGGCTTCCACCGCCGAATAGGTCTCACCGGCCGGTACGCAGTAGCCTTCGCTGAACAGCTTGAAGTGGTGGATCAGCGCTTCCATGTCGTCCTTCATGTCCTCGCGCTTGGGCGGAGCGACCTTGAAGTTCTTCACCATCACCGGGCCCGGATTGGCCTTCAGCCACGCCACGCACTGCTTGATGATGCGGTTGGATTCGCGCATTTCGGCAACGCGGACCAGGTAACGGTCGTAGCAGTCGCCTTCCTTGCCCAGCGGGATATCGAAATCGACGGCATCGTACCTGGCGTATGGGCGCTTCTTGCGCAGGTCCCAGGCAATGCCCGAGCCGCGCAGCATCACGCCGGTCATGCCCCACTGGTGGGCCAGTTCCGGAGTGACCACGCCGATGCCGACGGTACGCTGCTTCCAGATGCGGTTGTCGGTAAGCAGGGTTTCGTATTCGTCGATGCGCTTGGGGAACTCGACGGTGAAGTTTTCCAGGAAGTCCAGCAGCGAGCCTTCGCGCGAAGCATTGAGCTGCTTCAGCGCCTTGCCCTTGTGCCAGCGCGATTCCTTGTACTTCGGCATGTGGTCCGGCAGGTCGCGGTAGACACCGCCCGGACGGTAGTACGCCGCGTGCATGCGTGCGCCAGAGACCGCTTCGTAGCAGTCCATCAGCTCTTCGCGCTCGCGGAAGGCGTACAGCATCACCGCCATCGCACCCAGGTCGAGCGCGTTGGAACCCAGCCACATCAGGTGGTTGAGGATGCGGGTGATTTCGTCGTACATGGTGCGGATGTACTGGGCACGCTCCGGCGCCTCGATGCCCATCAGGGTCTCGATGGCGCGCACGTAGGCGTGCTCGTTGCACATCATCGACACGTAGTCCAGGCGATCCATGTAGCCGATCGACTGGTTGAACGGCTTGGACTCGGCCAGCTTTTCGGTGCCACGGTGCAGCAGTCCGACATGCGGGTCGGCGCGCATGATGGTTTCGCCGTCCATTTCCAGGATCAGGCGCAGCACACCGTGCGCGGCCGGATGCTGCGGGCCGAAGTTCATGGTGTAGTTGCGGATTTCCTGGCGCAGTTCGGCCGGGTTGCTCGCAAATGCCTGGTGGGCTTGATGGAACTCACTCACTTCACTGCCTCCTGCGCGCGCTCACCTTCTGCGGTCTGCAGACGGGCGTCGTCGCGGATCACGCGCGGCACGCCGACGCGCGGCTCCACCGAGGTGACCGGTTCGTAGACCACGCGCTTCTTTTCTTCGTCGTAGCGGACTTCGACGTTGCCGATGAGCGGGAAGTCCTTGCGGAACGGATGGCCGACGAAACCATAGTCGGTCAGGATCCGGCGCAGGTCCGGGTGACCTTCGAAGATCACGCCGTACAGGTCGAACGCTTCGCGCTCGAACTCGAGAACCACCTGCGTGCCGTGCTGGGCCTGCCGCTGGGCAGCACCCGCATGCT
>NZ_JBNNHG010000091.1:0-14809 GCF_050268705.1 Stenotrophomonas sp. NPDC077659
ACGTGGAGGCGGCCAGGTACCTGCTGTCGCGCCGGTCTGGATGATCGAGGCGTAGGTCGAGGGACGGCCGATGCCGTACTCTTCCAGCGCCTTCACCAGCGCCGCTTCGGTGAAGCGCGGCGGCGGCTGGGTGAAATGCTGCTCGGCCAGGATGCGTTCCAGCGGCACGCGGTCGCCGGGCTTCATCGCCGGCAGCTTGCGGCCTTCGTCCTCGTCCTCGGCACTCTTGTTGTCCTTGCCTTCCTCGTACACGGCCAGGAAGCCGGGCACCACCACGGTGGTACCGCTGGCGCGGAACACGTGTTCGCTGCCGGCCGACAGGTCGACGCTGACGGTGTTGAGGGTAGCCGGAATCATCTGGCAGGCCACCGCACGCTTCCAGATCAGCTCGTACAGGCGGCGCTCGTCGTCGGTGAGGAAGCGCGCCACCTGGGCCGGGGTACGCAGGGCCGAGGTCGGGCGAACGGCTTCGTGCGCTTCCTGGGCGTTCTTCGACTTGGTCTGGTAGGTGTTGGGCTGGTCCGGCAGCGAGGCGATGCCGTAATCGCGGGCGATCACATCGCGGATCTCGGCCAGCGCATCCTGCGACAGGTTCACCGAGTCGGTACGCATGTAGGAGATCAGGCCGACGGTGCCCTCGTCGCCGATGGCCACGCCTTCATACAGCTTCTGTGCCACCTGCATGGTCTTGCGGGTGGTGAAGCCCAGCTTGCGCGAGGCTTCCTGCTGCAGGGTGGAGGTGGTGAACGGCGGCGCCGGGCGACGCTTGCGCTCCTTGCTGGCCACGTCGGTGACGTGCAGCGAGCCCTGCGCGGCCTGCTGGATGCGCAGGCGGGCGGCCTCGGCGGTGTCGCCGTCGGTGACGGTGAACTGCTCGAACTTCTGCCCGTCCAGCTTGATCAGCTTGGCGTTGAAATGCTGGCTCGGATGCGCGCATTCGGCGGCGATGGACCAGTATTCGCGGGCAATGAAGGCTTCGATCTCTTCCTCGCGCTCGACGATCATGCGCAGTGCCGGGCTCTGCACGCGGCCGGCGGACAGGCCACGCTGCACCTTGCGCCACAGCACCGGCGACAGATTGAACCCGACCAGGTAATCCAGCGCGCGGCGCGCCTGCTGGGCGTCCACCAGGTCGCTGGCGATGGCGCGCGGCTGGTTGATGGCTTCCTTGATGGCGCGCGGGGTGATCTCGGTGAAGACCACGCGCTGCATCGGCTTGTCCTTGACCAGCCCGCGTTCCTTCAGGATTTCGGCGATATGCCAGCTGATCGCCTCACCCTCGCGATCCGGGTCGGTCGCCAGCAGGATGTCGTCGGCGCCCTTGGCGGCCTTGGCGATGGCATCGACGTGCTTCTCGTTCTTGTCGATGACGTCGTAATGCATGGCAAACCCGTTGTCCGGGTCGACCGCGCCTTCCTTCGGAATCAGGTCGCGCACATGCCCATACGAGGCCAGGACGGTGTAATCCTTGCCGAGGTATTTGTTGATCGTCTTGGCCTTGGCCGGCGATTCGACGATGAGCAGGTGCTTGGGCATGTCGGGAAAGGTCTGTGGGCGGACCGGGGGAAGGGGCCGCTAGGGTGGAGCAAACGGCCGCATTAGTGAAGCGGCCACGGGCAAATCCATAAACTGAACGCCCGGTAATGTGCCGGGCGTTCAGGTTTCCTTATTAGAGGAATCACGCCCGGACCGGCCCTGTCAAGGGGCGGAGCGTGAGGACGGGGCCCTGTGGACCCCGTCGCGGCCTGCCTCAGCCGGCCATGCGGGCGGCCATCGCCACCACGCCGATCAGCAGCGCGAACAGGCCGAATACACCGATGCCGCCGAGGGCCAGGACCACGATGGTGACCGTGCCCAGCTCGCGGCGCTGCAGGTGCGGCTGGTCGGTGAAGGCCCAGCGGTCCACCACCACGGTGTCGCACATCATGTCGTGCAGGGCCTGCTTGCGGTCGGTGAAGGCCGCCATCAGGTAACCGATGCACAGCAGGATGCTGCTGAGGATGGTGGCGAAATAGCGACCGATGCTGCGGCCCAGGGTGATGCGTTCGCCGGAGCTGCGCACGACCTTGATGCCCACGGCCATCTTGCCCAGGGTGGCACCGCCGCGCGAGGCGTGGAACCAGCCGTAGTAGCCCATGCCGATGAGCAGACCGACCAGGCCGCTGACCGCCTGGATGAGCAGCTCGGTGCCCGTGCCGCCGCTGCCAGCCACGCCGACGACGGCGCCCAGCACGCCGCCGAGCAGTCCGCTGGGAATGACCAGCACCACGTAATCGATGAGGTAGGCAGCCACGCGCTTCCAGAAGCCGGCGTAGACCACTTCACCGCCCTGGACCGCACGCGAGTAGTCGCTGCTGGCCGCACCCGGGGCGCTGTAGGGGGAGCGGCTCAGCGCACCGGTGCCGGGCAGCGGCGCGGTGCCGTTGTCGATGGCGGCGTAGTCACCGCGCAGGTCGAAGCCGCCCGAGGCGCTGCTGTCGGTGGCCTCGGCCAGGGTCTGCAGGCCCAGCTCATCCACCACCTGGCGCAGCGCCGCCCACTGGCCCATGCCTTCGCGCCACACCAGTGTGTCCAGGGTCAGTTGCCCGCGCTGGAAGCGCTGGCGGATATCGGTGACCGGGAACGGTCCCTGGCGTTGCTGGCCTTCTGCGTAATACCACTCAGTCATTGCGTTCCCCTGTTGGGTCGTCCTTGGAAGTCATGCGGCCTGTGGTGCCTGCGGCTCAGCCGCGGCACTGCACGGGCAGATACTTGTCGTCGCTTTCGCCGGTGCATTCCCAGCGGCCGCTTTCACGGTCGTATTCCTGCCAGAGCAGATCACCGTCGATCGCCTTGCCGGGCGCGGCCAGGGTGGCCTCGATGCCGCAATGGCCGTTGTTGAAGCGGCCGATGTGCACCGCCGACAGGCCCTGGCTGGCGAAGCTGCCCGCCTCCGGGAAGCCGGCGTCGTTGGCGCCCGGGCAGCGGCCCTGGTCGTCGGCGAAGCGCTGTACCTGTTCCTTCACTGGCTGCAGGGCCGTGATCGCCCCGGCGACCTTCGCCTTGAGGGTGTAATCGTTGTAGGCGGGCAGGGCGATGGCGGCCAGAATGGCCACGATCGGCACCAGCACGAGCAGGGCGACGCCGCCGATGATGGCCGTCAGCGCGCAGCCGGACAGGCCCTTTTTCGGGGGCGGCAGGTGGGTGCTGGCGGCGGTGTACGGGGTTCCAGGCGGCAGCACCGGCGGCTGCGGTGCCACCGGCGGCGGTGGAGCACCGGCCGCGGCGTCCACGGCCGGCACGATCAGGCCCAGTTCGTCGACCACGCTGCGCAGGGGCTGCCACTGCGGCAGCCCGTCACGCCAGACCAGGGTGTCGAGGGTGATCTCGTTGCTGCGGAAAAGCGCGATCAACTGTTCCGCCGGCAACGGGCCTTGCTGGCGGTTGCCTTGGGCATGGAACCACTCACTCACGGGAACGCTCCTGAATGCGCACGGTCCCCAAGTGTAAGGTCAGTGCAGGGGTTCTGGCTCGTCCATGAACATCTGCGTTTCCATCCAGGCATAGGCCGCCTCGGCGCCCGGCTGGTTGAACAGCACCATCAGCACGACCCACTTCAGGTCGTCCAGATCCAGTTCGTCCTGGTCCAGGGCCATGGCACGGTCCAGCACCAGCTCGCGCTGGTCGGCATCGAGGATGCCGTGCTGTTCCAGGTACAGCAGGAAGCCGCGGCATTCCACGTCCAGCTTGTCCAGCTCGGGGCCGTGGAAAACGCGCACGGGACCGTCGACCCGGGCCTGCGCCACGCTCGGCCGTTGTGCGGCCAGCGCGTCGAGCCAGTCGAACGCCTTGTTGATCTCGGTGGGGCTGAAACCGGCCTGGATCAGGCCATTCTGCAGCGAGTCGCGGTCACGGATCAGGTCCGCATCTTCGCTGAAATAGTGTTCAAACAGGTACAGCAATACGTCCAGGATGCTCTCTTTCATTGCCCCTCGGCCTGCGTCGCGCGACGCTGTGGAGGTGAAGAAACTAGGGAGTTCGACAGTAGCGGCCGTGTACGCACACCACGATTCCCGCCAGTTCCATGGCCAGCAGCATGGATGACACCTCAGGCGCCGTCAATCCACAACGCGCGATCAATGAATCCATACTGCTTGGGTTGTGGTCCAGCGCCCGCCACAAGCGCTGGTAGTCAGGGTCGTTCGCCCACCGGTCCGGCAGGGCTGCAAGGGAAGCCTGTTCAGTGGGGGCGGCCAGCCGGCTTTGCAAGCCGGGCAGTTGCTGGCGCAGGGCAGGGGCCAGCAGTTCGAGCATGTCTTCGGGGCGCTCGACCAGGGCCACGCCTTCACGGATCAGGCGGTGGCAGCCGGCGGCCCGCGGGTTCAGCACCGAGCCGGGCACGGCACCGACCTCGCGGCCGGCCTCGGCCGCCAGGCGGGCGGTGATCAGCGCGCCGGAGCGGTGGGCCGCTTCGATCACCACCGTGGCCAGGGCGAGCCCGGCTACGAGTCGGTTGCG
This sequence comes from Stenotrophomonas sp. NPDC077659, assembly GCF_050268705.1. Classification (NCBI taxonomy): domain Bacteria; kingdom Pseudomonadati; phylum Pseudomonadota; class Gammaproteobacteria; order Lysobacterales; family Lysobacteraceae; genus Stenotrophomonas; species Stenotrophomonas sp. NPDC077659. The sequence goes on from NZ_JBNNHG010000091.1 coordinate 4,498, forward strand.
TGCGGGGAACTGCCCGGGCCGCGCCGGGGTACCCGGCGGGTACTCGCTGAGCAGCGTGCCCTCGCTGGCAATGCGGGTCTGCAGGCGGGCATTGCCGGGCGGATAGGCCTGGTCCGGGCCGGTGCCGATGACGGCCACCGTGTGCCCGCCCGCGTCCAGCGCTGCGGTATGGGCAGCGGCATCGATGCCGGCGGCTAGGCCGCTGGTGACCGCCAGACCGGCCTCGACGAAGCAGCCGGCAAAGCGCGCCGCCAGCGCGCGCCCGGTTGGCGTGGGCGAGCGGCTGCCGACCACGGCCACCGCAGGGTGCCAGGCCAGGCTGGCATCGCCGGCCACGAACAGGGCCAGCGGCGGCTGCGGGATGTCCTGCAGCAGCGGCGGGAAGGCCGGGTCGGTGCAGCCGAGCAGCTGCTGACCGGGGTGTTGCAGCCAGCGCAGGGTGGCGGCCAGTGCGGCCGGGTCGGGCTGCTGCAGGGCCGCGCATTGTTCGGCGGAACAGCCGTGGGCACGCCAGCCGGGCACCCCCAGGGCGAGGGCGGCGGAGGCATCGCCGCTGGCGAGCAGCAGGGCGCGGCGTGGCGCCAGTGGCCCGCCGGCCAGGACCAGGCGGGCGAGGGCTTCGGCAGAGTGATCTGAACAGGGCATCGGCCGACTATCCGACACAGGCGACGAACGCGCCCTAGGGCGCGTTCGCATGGTGTTGTCAGGGGAATCCGCTGCAGTCGGGGTAGAGTCGACCGTTGGTCGACTGCCGCGCGAAGAGCAGTCGACCAACGGTCGACTTTACCGGGGTGGCTGGGGGCGGGTAGAGTCGACTGTCAGTCGACTATCGCGCGCAGCGCGGTGTTTTCGCAGGCTGATCGGAGAGCAGTCGACCAACGGTCGACTCTACCGGGGCGGCTGGGGCGGGGTTTTCGCGTGGTCCGGGCCACAAACGACGAAGGCGCCCTGGGGCGCCTTCGCGTAGCAGTCGACCAACGGTCGACTCTACTTCGCGTCCGGGTGCTGAGCGCTGTAGCCCACCTTCACCGGTTTCACGCCCTGCATCACCAGCGCGTAGCTGACGTTGTCGAAGGTGCGGAACACCATCGCATGGGCGGCATACTCGTCCGGCAGGCTGACCCGGCCCGCACCGGTGGACGGCGAATCGTCCATGCGCGAGGAGTTCGGGTACTTCATGCGGTGGGCAACATGGCTGCCTTGGCGCCACAGCGAGAAGACCGTGCCGTTGTCCACGCCCTGGCTGCGGCCGGCGGAGATGGCGATAACGTCACGCGGGCCACCGGCATTGAACATGTCGGCCACGGCCAGCACGCGTACGTCCAGGCCTTCGAGGCTGGCCGTCGGCACATGCGGGAAAAACTGCAGGTCGTACGGCTGGGCTTCCACCGGTACCAGGCGGTCACCGGCGCGCACTTCGCGGCCGTTGGTGTTGGCGTCCAGCACCAGGGTGGAGGCTTCCGTCCTGCCGCCAGCCACCTGGGTGATGGTGCCCAGGCCGACCTGGGCCAGTTCATAGCCCAGCACGCCGCGGCGGTGGTTGGGTGCGTTGTAGGCCTTCCACAGGTTGCCGCTGCCCGGGGTGACATCGCCGTTGGCGGTCAGGTCCTCGGTGGGCTTGGGCTGGGCGTAGCGCACGGTCGGGCGGACCACGGCCCAGCGCTGGCCGACCTGGGCATCGGCCAGGCGGACATACACGGTCTGGCCGCTGGTGGCGCGCAGACGGTTGTCTTCTAGGCCAGCCACGTAGGGCAGCTGGTCGATGCTGTCGACCACGCTCAGCTGCTTCAGGAAGGGTTCGACCTCGGCAAGCGGCACGCCGGTGACCGGGGCTTCCGTGCGCGGGCCGGGCTGGGCCGTCACGCGGTCCAGGTAGGCCAGGCTGAGCACGTCACCCGGGTAGATGAGATGCGGGTTGGCGATCTGCGGATTGGCCTGCCAGATCTCCGGCCACAGCCAGGGCTTCTGCAGGAAACGGCCTGCGATGTCCCACAGCGTGTCCCCTTTGCGGACCACATAGGTGTCCGGGTGCCCGCCATTCACTTCAACGGCGGTAGCATAGGCAGCCACGGTCAGCATCGCCGCGGCGACGACCGTACGAAAACGAAGCAACATAGGTGTGAAGCCCTGATTCCCCAACAGGTTCGCGCACTATAGTCCAGAAACCGGGGCGCAAGGCAAGCGTTGCAGATAGAATCTGGGACGTATGCCGGCGTATCCCCGGCCCTCAACCCGGAAACAGCCATGGCTCTGCTCCCCATTCTCGAGTTCCCCGATCCGCGCCTGCGTACCAAGGCTGCGTTGATCGACGCTGCCGAGGTCACCACCCCGGCCTTCCAGACCCTCATCGATGACATGTTCCAGACCATGTACGACGCGCCCGGCATCGGCCTGGCCGCCAGCCAGGTGGACGTGCACAAGCGCTTCATGGTCATCGACGTGAGCGAAGAGAAGAACGAGCCGCGGGTGTTCATCAACCCGGAGATCGTCGCCAAGGACGGGGGGCAGGTGTATCAGGAAGGCTGCCTGTCGGTGCCCGGCATCTTCGCCGACGTCACCCGCGCCGATACCATCACCGTGAAGTTCCTGGACCGCCAGGGGCAGCCGCAGGAGTTGAGCACGGACGGCCTGCTGGCCGTGTGCGTGCAGCATGAGATGGACCACCTGGACGGCAAGCTGTTCATCGATTACCTGTCGCCGCTGAAGCGCGAAATGGTCCGCAAGAAGCTGGCCAAGCAGCGCAAGCACGTGGCCTGACCGCCATCGCGGGCCGCCCTCCGCGGTGGCCCCTGCCTGCGCGTCCCGTGCGGGCTGCACGGCGCCGGCCGACGGCGCCGTTGTTCTTTCTGCACGCATCCATCCTGCAAGTGGGGTAGCCATGAGGATTGTCTTTGCCGGTACGCCGGAATTCGCGGTGTCGTCGCTGCGCGCGGCCGCACGCCATCACGAGGTCGTGGCCGTCTACACCCAGCCTGACCGCCCGGCCGGTCGTGGCCGTGGCCTGGCGCCGTCACCGGTCAAGCTGGAGGCGGTGGCCCGTGGCATTCCCGTCTACCAGCCGGAAACCCTGAAGGACCCGGCCGCCCAGCAGCAGCTGCGCGACCTGCAGCCGGACCTGATGGTGGTGGTGGCCTACGGCCTGATACTGCCCAAGGCGGTATTGAACATCCCCACCCATGGCTGCTGGAACGTGCATGCCTCGCTGCTGCCGCGCTGGCGTGGCGCCGCGCCGATCCAGCGCGCGATCCAGGCCGGCGATGCCAGCACCGGCGTGTGCCTGATGCAGATGGAAGCGGGCCTGGATACCGGCCCGGTGCTGCTGCACCAGGAACTGCCGATTGCCGCCACTGCCACCGGTGGCGACCTGCACGACCAGCTGGCCGAAAGGGGCGCGCAGGTGTTGTCCGACGGCCTGGGCCTGCTGCGCGCGGGCATCAAGCCGATCGCCCGGCCACAGCCGGAACAGGGCGTGACCTATGCACACAAGCTGGACAAGGCCGAGGCCAAGCTGGATTGGGCGCAGGATGCGCAGGCACTGGCGCGCACCGTGCGTGCGTTCAACCCGTGGCCCATCGCCGAAGCGCAGTTGGCCGGCGAGCGCGTGCGCATCCATGGCGCCGTGGCGCTGGACCTGGCCCACGGCCAGGCACCGGGCACCGTGCTGGCCGCCGGCCGCGAAGGCATCGACATCGCGTGCGGCCAGGGTGCCCTGCGCCTGCGCGTGCTGCAGCGTGAGGGCGGCAAGGCGATCACCGCCGCCGACTACCTCAATGCCCGTCGCGACCTGCGCGTGGGAGCGTAAGCCGGTGTCGAAACAGAACGATTTTTCCATCGCCAAGGCGGCACCGGGTGCGGCCACCCGCATGCTGGCCGCGCGCGTGCTGGCACAGGTGTTCACCCGTGGCCGTTCGCTGAAGGCTGAACTGGCCTGGGCCCTGCCCAAGCTGGCCGATACCCGCGATCGCGCGCTGCTGGAAGCGTTGTGCTTCGCGGTCCTGCGCCGCCGCAGCACCTATGACGCCGCGCTGCAGGCGTGGATGCAGAAGCCGCTGTCGGCGCGCGATGCGGATCTGCGCACCCTGCTGATGGTGGGTTTCGCCCAGCTGGACGTGCTGGAACTGCCTGCCCATGCAGCCTTGTCGGCCACCGTCGACGCGGCGCGTGCACTCGGCCGTGAGCGCCAGGCAGGGCTGGTCAACGCCATCCTGCGCCGTGCGCAGCGCGAGGGCTTCCCTGAACAACCCGCCCGCGACGCGTTCCCGGCCTGGCTGGCCGAGGCGATCGAGCGCGATTGGCCGCAGCAGGCCGAGGCCATCTTCAGCGCCAGCCTGCAGCCGGCCCCCTTATGGCTGCGTGCCAACCGCCAGCACGGCGGCCGCGACAAGGCGCTGGCCGCGCTGGCAGAGGCCGGCATCGGCGCCGAAGCCAGCCCGCTCAGTGCCGATGCGCTGCGCCTGGTCGAGGCCAGCCCGGTCAACCAGCTGCCGGGCTTTGCCGAGGGCGCGCTGTCGGTGCAGGACCTGTCGGCGCAGTGCGCCGCCGATGCGCTGGCACCGCCGGCGCGCGCGCGGGTGCTCGATGCCTGCGCCGCGCCGGGCGGCAAGTCGGCACACCTGCTGGAACGTGACCCGAGCCTGCGCCTGCTGGCGCTGGACATCGATGCGCGGCGCCTGGCGCGGGCCAAGGACACTTACGCACGCACCGGCGTGGGCGATCACGTGCAGACCCAGGTCGCCGACGCCAGCGACACCGCGTCCTGGTGGGACGGCACCCCGTTCGACGCCATCCTGCTGGATGCACCGTGCTCGGCCACGGGCGTCATCCGCCGCCAGCCGGACGTGATGTTCCACCGCCGTGCCGAGGACATCGAGGCCCTGGTGGGCGTGCAGGCGCGCCTGCTGGAGGCCTGCTGGTCGATGCTGCGCCCGGGCGGCGTGCTGCTGTATGCCACCTGCTCGATCCTGCGCGCCGAGAACGTGGACCAGGTGCGGGCCTTCCTGAAGTGGCACCCGGATGCCAGTGCGTTGGCGCTGGGTGACGCATTCGGCCTGGACTGCGAAGGCATCGCCCGCCAGCGCCTGCCCGGTGAAGACGATGCTGACGGATTCTTCTACGCGCGTCTGCTAAAAACAGCCTGACCCCGTCGCCGTCCGAGTTCCCATGCTGAAAACCCGCGCGTCACGCGAGACGTGGTTGTTCATAGTGATGGCCCTGCTGGTGCTGGGCGCGGGGCTCGGATTGCGCGACCCCTGGCCGTCGGACGAACCGCGCTTCGCTCTGGTCGCCAGGCAGATGGTGGACAGCGGCCAGTGGTTGTTTCCGCATCGTGGGCTGGAGCTGTATTCGGACAAGCCGCCGATGCTCATGTGGTGGCAGGCCACGCTGTACAGCGTGATCGGCAATTGGCGGGTGGCTTTCCTGCTGCCCTCGCTGATCGCGGCGCTGGGCACCCTGTGGTGCGTGGTCGATCTGGGCAGGCGGCTGTGGATGCGCCGGGTCGGGCTGTACGCCGGCTGGGCGCTGCTGTTCGCGCTGCAGTTCACCTTCCAGGCCAAGAAGGCGCAGATCGATCCGCTGCTGGTGCTGTTCATCACCCTGGCCAACTACGGCCTGCTGCGCCACCTGCTGCTGGGGCCAGCCTGGCGCTGGTGGTGGGCCGGCTGGTTCTTTGCCGGCATCGGCGTCATCACCAAGGGCGTGGGGATGCTGGCACTGCTGATGATCCTGCCGGCGGCCATCGCTTCGGCGCTGCACTGGCCGCGGGTGCGCCTGCATGCGCGCGATCTGCGTTTCTGGCTTGCGCCGCTGGCCTTCGCGCTGGCGGTCGCGCTGTGGCTGGTGCCGATGGTGATGACCGCGTTGGCGACGAGGTCGGGCGAGTACCAGGCTTACCTGGATGACATCCTGTTCCGGCAGACGGCCAAGCGCTATACGCAGTCCTGGGACCACCACCAGCCCTGGTGGTACTTCCTGGCCACGATGCCGTCGATGTGGGTGCCGGCATTCCTGGCCCTGCCGTGGGCGATCCCGGCGTGGCGGCGGCGCCTGCGGCGGCGTGACCCGCGCTACCTGCTGCCGCTGGTCTGGTGGCTGTTGATCGTGCTGTTCTTTTCCTTCCCGCATGGCAAGCGTGATGTCTACATCCTGCCGGCGCTGCCGATGTTCTGCCTGGCGTTGGCACCGCTGGTACCGGGCCTGCTGCGCCGGCGCGACGTGCAGCGCGTGCTGGGCGGCTTCACCCTGCTGCTGGCGCTGGGCATGCTGGTGGCCGGCGCATCGTCCCTGTTGGGGACGCCGGGTTTCGAGGCGCGGCTGTTGCTCGAGCGCGGGTTGGCCCCGGCTGGGATGGATGCCATGGCCTGGGCCGCCCTGGCCATGGGCGCGGCGGGCGTGACCGGCCTCCTGCTGTCCGGGCCGGCGCGACGCCACCTTGCGCTGGTGTCGATGCTGACCGTGGTGTGGGTGCTTTACAGCCTGGTGGGCTACCCGGTGCTGAACGATTCCAGCTCGGCCAGGGGCCTGATGCGCTCGGTCGGCGTACGCATCGGTGCCGACGCCGAACTGGGCCTGGTCGCCTGGAAGGAGCAGAACCTGCTGATGGCCGACCGCCCGGCGGCGACGTTCGGCTTCAACGTGCCGTGGCATGAACAGCTGCAGGCCGGAGTGCAGTGGCAGCGGCTGGCACCGCAACGGCGCTGGCTGCTGGTCCAGGAGGATGTGCTGCTGGGCTGCGTGGACCGCAACGCGGCGGTGCTGGCCGGTATCGCCAACCGGCGCCGTTGGTGGCTGGTACCGGCGGCGGCGGTGCATGGCCCCTGCGTGCCCAGCGCCGCCGAACTGAAACGTGAACGGCGGTTGCAGCGGAATGAGGAATAACGTGGCCGCTGGGTTGTCCAGACTGCCCAAGCGTGGACAAAGGCAGTAAAACATCAGGCGGGCGGTGCCGACACGGGCTGCCGTTTTCTTCCGCATGACCCCAGCGATCACTCCCGACGTGCCAGCTTTACCGGACAACCTGAGCCCCCGCCGCGCCGACCCGCTGCCCGTTCCCACAGGCGGTCGCCACGGCGCCGCGCATTGGATCGCGCAGATCGGCCTGTTCTGCATGCCCGCGCTGGTGCTGACCGTACCGATCAACCTGTTGCCGTATGCACTGACTCTGCTGGCCAGCACGCTGCTGGCGCCGGAGCTGCTGTGGCGCGCGCGTGGCATGGGCGGCACACCCGTGCGCGCGCTGACCTGGCTGATGCTGGCGGCGGTGGCGCTGGGCCTGCTCTCGGTGGTGCTGTTCGAGCAGGGGCTGCGCGACGTCGACAACCGTTCGCGGTTCCTGGTCTTGCCATGGATCGCGCTCTGGGTCTGTGCGCTGCGGCCGGACCTGCGCTGGCTCTGGCGCGGCGCGCTGGCCGGACTGCTGGCCACCTTCGTACTGTCGCTGGTGCAGGTACTGCAGGGCGCGCCGCGTGCCGAGCTGAGTACCAACGCCATCGTGCTGGCCGACATCGTGGTCATGCTGATGGTGCTGCTGGTGTTCTGCCGTCCATCGCGGCGCTGGTCGCTGGTGATCCTGGGCATGGCGGCCGGCTGCGGCACCATCGTGCTGACCGGCAGCCGTGGCGTGTTCGCCGCGCTGCTGGCACTGCTGGTGGCAATGGCGCTCAGCCTGCGCTGGCGTACCGGCGTGGCACGCCTGTCGGTGCTGGCCGGCATGCTGGCCATCGGTGCCACGCTGCTGATGTCAGTGCCCGAACTGCGCCACCAGGTACGCCTGACCGAGCTGCACAGTGATGTGCAGAAGCTGGAAAAGGGTGACGTCGATTCCTCCGCCGGTGCGCGCGTGGAGCGCATGCAGGTGGCCTGGCAGACCTTCCTCGAGCATCCGTTGACCGGGGTGGGCATAGGCCACTTCGACAGCGCCATGAAGCGCGTGCCGGTCTGCCGTGCGGACCCGGAAGAACAGCGCTGCCACTTGGGCCATGCGCACAACGATGTGGCCGAATGGGCGGCCACCCAGGGCCTTCCGGGCCTGCTGATGCTGATTGCCGTGTATGGCGTGCCGCTGTGGGTGTTCGTCTACCTGCACCGGCGCAGCGGGCGGGTGACGTTCCGTGGGCCAGCGGCGGCCGGGGTGATGATCGTCATCGCCTATGTGCTGTGTGGGCTGACCCAGTCGATGTTCGCCCACCAGATGACGGCCAGCTTCTACGTCACCATCGTCGCCCTGCTCACCGGGCTGTCGCTGCTGGAAGGCGCGCGGCAGCGAGCCGCAGCCTGACACGCGGCCGCCGGGCATGGCCCGGCGCTACCGGTGGGTTCCCTGTTGGTCGGTACAGATGCCGCATGGCCCAGAGTTACCGGTGGGGCCGACCGTTGGTCGGCACAGATGCCGGATCATTCCTCGCGCGGGTCGGCCACGGCCTGGCCGTTGCCCAGCATCCACAGCATGATGGTCTTCTGCCGCACATAATTGGCGCGGACGTAGGCATATACCAGGCCGTGCCAGCCATCGCGGAACCCCCCCCGGAACACGAAGCCACGCCAGAACCGCCAAGCCGGGGCCAGCACCAGCTTGCCCAGGGTGGCGCGCTTGCCGCGTGCGAATTCGTGCTCGGCCATCATCCGCGCGTACTTTTCGGTCTTGGCCAACTGCTGCTGCAGGGAGCGGTAGGGGTAGTGGATGAGGTCACCGCGCAGGGTGCCGACGCTGCCGTCGACGCTGGCGGCTTCGTGGATCTCGCGCTTGCCGCGCCAGCCGCCCTGGCGCCGGTCGAACAGCCGCATCACCCGGTCCGGATAGGCATTGCCGTGGCGCAGGAACCTGCCGAAGTACTCCGACAGGCGCGCGAAACGGTAGCCAGCGTGGCCGGCAAAGCCGCCGTCGCGCACCTGCTCGATGGCCGCGCGCAGCTCGGGGCTGATGCGCTCGTCGGCGTCCAGGCACAGCACCCAGTCGTGGCTGGCCTGTTCGACGCAGAACGCCTTCTGGCTGCGGAAGCCCTCGAACGGGCGCTGCAGCACGCGCGCACCGGCCGCCTCGGCAATGGCTACCGTGGCATCGGTGGACAGCGAGTCCACCACCACGATCTCATCGCAGAAGGCCAGCGAGGCCAGACAGTCGCCGATGCGCCCGGCCTCGTTGAACGCGATAATGCACGCCGAGATGCGAAGCCGTTCGATGGGAGCGGTCGTGGAGGACATGATGGCCGGGTACCTGTTGTTTGCGACGGAGCGCTATGCGCTGCCTATTCTCGCCCCGTTGGCGCAGGCCTTGCACGCGTCCGGGCAGGAGGTGGCCGCATGGTTCGAGGGCGGCGCGGCTGGCAGCAGCCTGCCTGGTGTGCCCAACATCGGACTGAAGCAGGCCCTGGCGATGCGCCCGCGCGCGGTATTCAGCGCCGCCAACTGGGTGCCGACCTTCCTTTCCGGGGCCAAGGTGCAGCTGTTCCATGGCTTCAACGTGGAGAAGCGGGACAGTGCACGCGGCCATTTCCGGGTGCGCGGCATGTTCGACCTGTACTGCACGCAGGGGCCGGCCACCACCACACCGTTCCGGCAGATCGCCGGGCAGCAGGGCCACTTCGCGGTGGCCGAAACCGGCTGGCCGAAGCTTGACCCGCTGTTCCGCGACGATGGCGGTGAGAGTGCTGCGCTGCGCACGCCGGCCGCCGGTCGTCCGGTCATCCTGTTCGGCTCGACCTTCACCGAGCGGTTGAGCGCCGCACCGCACCTGCTGGCGCCGATCGCTGCCGACATCGCCACCGGCGACCGCTACTGGCTGCTGACCCTGCACCCGAAGTGCCCGCCGGATCTGTTCGAGCGCTACCGCGCGCTGGCCGGCGCCAATGCGCGCTTCATCGAACCGGAGCAGGTGATGGCGGCGCAGCGCGCGGCCGATGTGCTGGTCTCGGACACGTCTTCGATCGTTTCGGAGTTCATCGTCCAGCACAAACCGGTGGTGACCTTCCGTAACCGCGTGCCGAAGCCGCACATGATCGACTTCGACGACGCCACCCAGCTGCCGGCGATGCTGCAGCGCGCCCTGCACCCGGAGGCCGCGCTGCAGGCCGAGATCGTGCGCTATGCCGACGCCATCCACCCGTACCGCGACGGGCGATCCAGCGAGCGGGTGATCGCCGCCACCGAGGATTTCCTGTCGGGCGAAATGGGCGCGCTGCGCCGCAAGCCGTTCGGCAGCTGGATGCGCGATCTGCAGATCCGCAAGGACCTGGGCTACTGGGGCCCCTCACAGCGGTGATGGGTAGAGTCGACCGTTGGTCGACTGCTGTTGATCCTGCGCCCGAAAACCCCGCGC